>CALZMA010000124.1 GCA_945788445.1 uncultured Bacteroidales bacterium
TGGCTGAAGGGTTTGATTTTTAAACCTTTCAAACCCTTCAGCCGCGAAATTGGACCATTCAGTCGGCGGAGTTGGTTTTTCAGTCGGCGGAGTTGGTTTTTCGGTCGGCGGCATTGAATTTTCAGTCCAAGGCTTTGGAATTTCAATCGGCGGAGTTGTAGCCCGCAAAGGTACGTATGCACGCTGCCCCAGCTGAACGGTGCTGTGCTTTTGTGCAAGCGAGAACAGAAGCCAAGCAGGCTTGGATTATGCCGAGAGCAGCCAAAAGTGTATTTATGAACTTTTGCGCAAGCGAGAGCAGCCAAGTGCATTTATGAAGGGTTTGATTTTTAAACCCTTCAGCCACTTTTACACTGATTTCCAACAGTTTACGAACAACCGCTGAAGGGTTGAACGATTTTCGCAGTGATACGTTTTGCGTATATACGCGCGCGAAAGGTGGCCTGCCACAGCCAATCTTATCAAAAAAAATTGGTGAACCTTTTGCTCGGCTTTTCGATTGGTGTACCTTTGCATATCTCTAAATGCTTCGCCCCATGCAGTGGTTCACGCCCGTACAGCTCCCGCCGCCCTTCCTCAGCCTCACGCCGCACTCGCACGTGGTTTTCCTGGGCTCCTGCTTCGCCGAACACATCGGCGAGCACCTGGCCCACGCGCTGCCCGAAGGACAGGTGGAGACGAATCCCTTCGGACCGCTCTACAACCCGGCCTCGCTGCTCCGCGCCACGCAGCTCCTGCTCAGCGAGGAGGAACCGGACTGGACGCGCGAGGCGTTCGAAACGGCGGAGGGCACGTGGCGCCACTGGCGCTTCTCCACGCGCTACGAGGCTCCGACCCGCGAGGCTCTCTGCCGGCTGCTATCGGCCACCTGGCAACGCGCCCACCAGACGCTGCTCCGCGCCGATGCGCTCTGCCTCACGCTGAGCACCACGCAGGCTTGGCTGCTCCACGACGGACCGCAGGACTGGCCCGTGGCGAACTGCCACAAACAGCCCGCACGCCTGTTCCGCAAAACGGCGCTGGACCTCGACGGCCAGTTAGCGGCTTGGACGGACTGCCTCCAGGGGCTCCGCTCCCGCCTGCCCGCCCTGCGCGTGCTCTTCACGCTGAGCCCCTACCGCTACCTCTCCGACGGCCTGCACGCCAACGCGGTGGCGAAGGCTACGCTCCTCTTGCTCATGGACCAGCTCCAGCAGCGTTTCCCCGGGCTGGTGGCCTATTTCCCGGCCTTCGAAATCGTTACGGACGAACTCCGCGACTACCGCTTCTACGCGCCGGACATGCTGCACCCTTCGGACACGGCCACGGACTACGTGTGGGAACGCTTCCGCACGTGGGCCTTCTCGCCCGACCTCCGCGACTTCGCCGCCGAACGCGAGGCGCTGCTCCGCGCCGAAGCGCACCGCCCGCTTCACCCCGACAGCGAGGCGCACCGCCGCTTCCTCGAACAGCTGGAACGGCGCCGACAGGCGTTTGACAAGCGATGGGGGGAGGAATTTGGAATTAGGAATTAGGAGTTAGGAATTAGGAATTGGCTACGCCGATGAAACGCGGAACTATTCCTCATTCCACATTCCTCACTCCTAATTCCTCATTCCCAACTCCTAATTCCTAATTCCTCATTCCTAATTCTCCTAATTCTCCTAACTCCTCACTGGAAAATGCACTACGCAATCGAAAACATTGCCGCCCTCACGGGGGCGCGACGCTACGGCTCACGCAGCGCCACCATTGACTGGCTGCTCACCGACAGCCGTTCGCTGGCTTTCGCCGAAACCACGCTCTTCTTCGCGCTCCGCACCAAAATGGGAGACGGACACCGCTATATTGCCGACCTCTACCGCCGCGGCGTGCGCAACTTCGTGGTGGGAACCGTGCCGCCCGACCATGAGCGGGACTATCCCGAGGCCAACTTCCTGCTCGTGGTCAGTCCGCTCAAGGCGCTCCAGCGACTCGCCGAACGCCACCGCGAGGAGTTTGGCCTGCCGGTCATCGGCGTGACGGGCTCGAACGGCAAGACGGTGGTGAAGGAATGGCTCTACCAACTGCTCTCACCGAGCCTCCGCGTGACCCGCTCGCCGCGCTCCTACAATTCGCAGGTGGGCGTGCCGCTCAGCGTGTGCGGGCTCACCGAACACTCGCAGGTGGGCATCTTCGAGGCGGGCATCTCCAAGCCCGACGAGATGCAGGCCCTCCGAGCCATCATCCAGCCGACCATCGGCGTGATGACGAACATCGGCCCGGCCCACCAGGAGAACTTTGCCACCATGGAGGAAAAATGCCACGAAAAGCTGTGCCTCTTCCAGGACGCGGAGGTGGTGGTCTGCTGTGCCGACGACCCGCTCACCACGGAATGCCTGGCCCGCGCGGGCTACAAGGCGCAGGTGCTGGCGTGGTCGGAAATGGACCCGAAGCGCCCGCTCTTCATTCCCTCCATCGAGAAGCTGGAGACTTCCACGCGCATCTCCTATATATATAATAAGGAGAAGGAACGGACCTTCGAAATCCCCTTCACCGACGAGGCGTCTATCCGCAACTGCATCCACTGCCTCGCCGTTTGCCTCTACCTCCGGCTGCCGGCCGACGAAATCGCACGGCGCATGGAGGGCCTGGAACCGGTGGCCATGCGCCTCGAGGTGGTCCAGGGCGTGCGCCACTGCACGGTCATCAACGACACGTACAACTCCGACGTGGCCTCGCTCGACATTGCCCTGGACTTCATGAACCGCCGCCCGGAAGTGGAGGGGAAGCAGAAAACGCTCATTCTCTCGGACTTGCTCCAGACGGGCCTGCCCACCGACGAACTCTACCGGAAGGTGGCGCAGATGGTGGCGGGCCGCGGCGTGCAGCGACTGGTCGGCGTGGGACCGGAAATCTCGGCGGCCCACTCGCTCTTCAATATGGAGAAATGCTTCTTCCCCTCGACGGAAGCGCTCCTGGAGAGCGGACTGGTGGAACGGCTCGAAGGGGAAATGGTGCTCGTGAAGGGGGCTCGCCAGTTTGGCTTCGAACAGATTACGGCGATGCTCTCGCAGCGCGTACACGAAACGACGCTCGACGTGAACCTCCACGCCATCTCGGAGAACCTCGACTTCTACCGCTCGTTTCTCCAGCCCTCCACGAAAATCACGTGCATGGTGAAGGCTTCGGCCTACGGCGCGGGGGCGGTGGAAATCGCCAAGACGCTGCAGGACCGCGGGGTGGACTACCTGGCCGTGGCCGTGGCGGACGAGGGCGTGGAACTGCGCCGCGCGGGCATCACGGCGGGCATCATGGTGATGAACCCGGAGATGACGGCCTTCCACACGCTCTTCGAATATGACCTGGAACCGGAGGTCTACAGCTTCAAGCTGCTCGAGGCGCTCATCCGTGCGGCCGAGAAGGAGGGCATCCAGTCGTTCCCCGTACACATCAAGCTGGACACGGGCATGCACCGCCTGGGCTTCGACCCGCAAACGGACATCCCCGTGCTCATCGACCGCCTCACGCACCAGACGGCTGTGGTGCCGCGCTCGGTGTTCAGCCACTTCGTGGGGGCCGACTCGCCAAGTTTCGATGCGTTCTCGGCCGAACAGTTTGAGCGCTTCGACAAGGCTTCGCGCTCGCTGCAGGCTGCCTTCCCCCACAAGATTCTCCGCCACATCTGCAACAGCGCGGGCATCGAACGTTTCCCCGAACGCCACCTCGACATGGTGCGCCTGGGCCTGGGCCTCTACGGCATCGACCCCATCGACAACCGCCGCCTCCACAACGCGACCTCGCTCCGCACCACGCTCCTGCAAATCCGCGAGGTGCCGGCCGGCGACAGCGTGGGCTACTCGCGCCGCACCGTGCTCGAACGCGACTCGCGCATCGCGGCCCTGCCCATCGGCTATGCCGACGGCCTGAACCGCCACCTCGGCAACCGCCGCGGCTACTGCCTGGTAAACGGACAGAAGGCGCCCTACGTGGGCAACATCTGCATGGACGTGTGCATGATTGACGTGACGGACATCCCCTGCCGCGAAGGCGACTCGGCGGAAATCTTCGGCGACGACCTCCCCGTAACGGTCCTCTCGGACCTCCTCGACACCATCCCCTACGAAATCCTGACCTCAGTAAGCGACCGCGTGAAACGCATCTATTTCCAGGAGTAGGCGCAGGACGATAGGCAGCCAATTTTATACAGAAATTGTGCAAGTGAGAGCATCAGAAAAATCAGATAAATCCGTAATCAATAAAATGCGGACCCTATTTTTGATTACAGATTCTTCTGATTAATCTGATGTAAAATCATTCCGCTTTTCTTTTGCATTGCATTCGGTTTGCACTATCTTTGC
>CALZMA010000125.1 GCA_945788445.1 uncultured Bacteroidales bacterium
ACCCCGGCTGAAAGATTGAAAAACCAAATCCTTCAGCCCATTTTCCATTGAGTATCAGCGGCTTTGAGAACACGGCTGAAGGATTGAAGGATTTTTATGGGGACAAATTACGTATATAAATAAGAAGAAAATACTACATTTGCGACTGAGACTGAAACAAGGATAATTGTAAACAGGAATACCGGCTATCGGCATTTCACAATAGAGATAAAGTATGATACAAAAAGTAGCAGTTGAACTTAGAGCAAAAGCACAGTATGCTCTGTTCTTGTTGGCGTTCTTTGCCTTTGCGCTTGAAATGCACGCAGACGACAAGCAATGCCCCAAATGCCATGGTTCGGGTTGGCAGGTTACCATTCCGGCCGTGGGACACTATGGCGTAGAAAAAAAGAAGCAGAAATGCCCGGTATGTGGCAAGATGGTTTTCTCCGGACATAGGGACAAGTGTACAAGGTGTGGCGGTAGTGGACGTATCGGCAACGGACGAAAGTCTAACAAAGGAGACTACGCCGACCGCCGGGGAGCTGAGGGCGAAGCCTTCTTTGCGCAATATCTTACGGCCGAGGAAAACCGGATGCGGGCCTCTCTGATGCAGGCTGTGATGGCAACCCGGTATGTGGTAGACCCTTGTACGGCCTGCAAGGGTGCCAAAACGTGCCAACACTGTGGAGGTGTAAGGAACTGGTCCTTAGACGCAGATGCCTCCACGTTGTGTCCGGCCTGTGGTGGCGGTGGCCTTTGCATTGCTTGCAATGGTAAGGGTTCGACCAATGGGCATCAAGAATTTGTGTACAGCCAAGCGGAACGCGACAAGATGTCGCGCAACTGCGGAGTCTATTCCCGTTTGGCAAATATCAGATACTCGTACGGCATCAGCCCCAACGACCCCAACGGACCTCGGATTGGCATCGACAAGAACGGATACTACTACATCCAAAACGACCCTTCGCGCAAACGAAGATAACCGCCGCATGCTATCCACTACCCGCCGGGCGCGGGCACCCAAACCGGGCAAAATGAAAATCCTTTGGCTTTTCGTTTTGCCCGGCATTTGCCATGCATTATATTTGCAGTCAAAACTTAAAGCTATGCCCAAAAACGACTTTTCGGCGGGAAACATCCGCGCTGACCTCCGATACCTCAAACTGCTGGCGAGGGACTTTCCGACCATCTCGCAAGTGACTACGGAAATCATCAACCTCGAAGCCATCCTGCACCTTCCGAAACCTACGGAACACTTCCTCGCTGACCTCCACGGCGAGTACGAAGCCTTCGACCACGTGCTCCGAAACGCATCGGGCAACATTAAACGAAAGGTGAAGGAAATCTTCGGCAACACGCTGAGAGAGAAGGAAATCCGCGACCTCTGCACACTCATCTACTACCCTAAACAAAAACTCGAACTGGTGAAGCAGCAGGACACGAACCTCGCCGACTATTACCAAGCTACGCTCAACCAGCTCATCGCCGTCTGCCGCAGCGTCTCCTCGAAATACACCCGCTCGAAAGTGCGCAAGAGTCTGCCGAAAGAGTTTGCCTACATCATCGAGGAACTCCTCCACGAAAACAGCGACGACCGCAACAAGCAGGCTTACGTGGGCGTGATTATCCAGACCATCATCGGCACGGGCCGCGCCGCGGGCTTCATCGTGGCACTCTGCGAACTCATACAGCGCCTCTCCATCGACCAGCTCCATATCCTCGGCGACATCTTCGACCGCGGACCGGGCGCCCACCTCATCTTGGACACGCTCTCGGGCTACCACCACTGGGACATCCAATGGGGCAACCACGACATGCTCTGGATGGGAGCGGCCGCCGGCAACGAGGCTTGTATAGCCAGCGTGCTCCGCCTCTCCTTCCGCTACGCCAACACGCAGACGCTCGAGGAGGGCTACGGCATCAACATGGTGCCGCTCGCCACCTTCGCCATGGAAACGTATGCCGACGACCCCTGCACGCTCTTCTACCCCAAAATCGAGGACCCCAACCGCCGACCCAACGAGAAGCAGTGCCGCCTCATTGCGCAAATGCACAAGGCCATCGCCATCATCCAGTTCAAGCTCGAAGGACAACTCTACGAGAAGCACCCGGAATGGGGCATGCAGGACCGCGCCCTGCTCTCGGGCATCAACCTGGAGGAGAAAACCTGCGTAGTCGCCGGCCAGACTTACGCCATGAAGGACTGCTACCTCCCCACACTCAACCCGGAACACCCCTTCGAACTCTCGGAGGAGGAGGCCGAACTGATGGAACGCATCAAGCACTCGTTCATGGTTTCGGACCACCTCCAGGCCCACGTGCTCCAGCTGCTCACCCACGGCTCGATGTACGGCGTGTTCAACGCCAACCTGCTCTTCCACGCTTCGGTGCCCATGAACGAGGACGGTTCGCTGAAGCCGGTGCTGGTGGAGGGCGCCGAGGTTGCGGGACGCGACCTGCTCGAACGCACCGAACAACTCGTGCGCCTCACCTTCGACGAAGGGGCCGACCCCGCCGAAAGGGAACGTGCCTGCGACTACTTCTGGTACCTCTGGTGCGGTCCGGACTCGCCGCTCTTCGACAAGTCGAAAATGGCGACCTTCGAACGCTACTTCGTGGACGACAAGGCCACCCACAAGGAGGAGAAGGGATGGTACTACCGCCTGCGCGACAACGCCGGGGTGTGCGACACGCTGATGGATGCCTTCGGCGTGAAGGGCAAGCACCGACACATCATTAACGGACACGTGCCCGTGCGCGCGGGAAAGGGGGAAAATCCCATCAAGGCGGACGGCAGGCTCATGGTCATCGACGGGGGCTTCGCCAAGGCTTACCACGACACCACGGGCATCGCGGGCTACACGCTCGTGTACCACTCCCGCGGCTTCCAGCTGGTGCAGCACGCGCCGTTCACTTCCACCGAAGAGGCCATCCTGGACGGCACGGACATCCAGTCGACCACGCAAATCGTGGAAATGATGGGACACCGCGCCATGGTAAACGACACGGACAAGGGGGCCATCCTGCGCGAACAAATCGCTGACCTCGAAAAACTCCTCGTGGCTTACCGCCGCGGCTTCATCAAGGAATAACCAACTCACTTCAAACCGCTAACAAACTATCATGAAATCTCTCAGAGAACTTTACCGCATAGGGCAAGGCCCTTCTTCGTCCCACACCATGGGCCCGCGCCGCGCCGCCGAACAGTACAAACAGCGCCACCCCGAAGCCAAACGTTTCCGCGTGACGCTCTACGGCAGCTTGGCCGCCACGGGCAAAGGCCACCTCACGGACTGGGCCATCCTGCAAGTGCTGGGCAACGAGAACACGGAAATCGTCTGGAAAGCCGACACGGTGCTTCCCTTCCACCCGAACGGCATGCGCTTTGAAGTGAAAATGGCCGACGGCTCGCTGGCCGACCCCTGGACCGTGTTCAGCGTGGGGGGCGGCGCACTGGCCGTGGAGGGAGAAACGCAGCCGGAGTCGCCCGACATCTATCCGCTCAACCACCTGGGCGAAATCAAGCACTGGTGCGAAGAGCACGGCATGGCTTACTGGGAATATGTGCAGCACTGCGAGGGCGAGGGCATCTGGGACTACCTCGAGGAGGTGTGGAGAACAATGTGTGCGGCGGTCGAACGCGGCATCGAACACGAAGGCGTGCTGCCCGGCGAACTGAAGCTGCGCCGCAAAGCGCCCGACTACTACATCCGGGCCATGGGCTACGGCTCTAACCTCCAGTCGCGCGGCTTGGTCTTCGCCTATGCGCTGGCCGTGAGCGAGGAGAACGCTTCGGGCGGTACCATCGTGACGGCCCCGACCTGCGGCGCGAGCGGCGTGATGCCGGCCGTGCTCTACCATATCCAGAAGACGCGCCGCTTCCCCGTGCGCCGCATCCTCCACGCCCTGGCCACGGCGGGCATCATCGGCAACATCGCGAAGAGCCGCGCCTCTATCTCGGGCGCCGAAGCCGGATGCCAGGCCGAAGTGGGCGTGGCCTGCGCCATGGCGGCAGCTGCTGCCAACTATATCTTCGGCGGCTCGCTGGCTACCATCGAATATGCCGCTGAAATGGGCCTCGAACACCACCTCGGCATGACGTGCGACCCGATTTGCGGCCTGGTGCAGATTCCCTGCATCGAACGCAACGCACACGCCGCCGCCCGCGCACTCGACGCTAACGTCTACGCTACCTTCGCCGACGGCGTGCACCGCATCCCCTACGACAAGACGGTGGAGGTAATGAAGCAAACGGGGCACGACCTGCCGTCGCTCTACCGCGAAACGTCGGA
>CALZMA010000126.1 GCA_945788445.1 uncultured Bacteroidales bacterium
TCACCATTTCCACCTCCAACGTCTGGGCAGCACCTTCCACGGCAACTGCATCGAGAAGCATGACGTTGTCGCCCTCCGCAAGGTAGCGCGTGGTGAGGCGTCGGTCCTCGGCAGCGTCGGGCAATTCGAGGAAAAGCACATCGAACGGGAGCGATTCACCTTCCACTTGACAACGGAAACTGTAGGGCGACACGATGCGTTCGACCACGCCACGCAAGGTGCGCTTCGCAGGATGGGTGGACTGGGCCGGCCGAATGGGCCTGATTTCACGTGGAAGGGAGGCGGGTATGGGTTCTGCCGTGATTTGCCAAACAAAATGGGTAAGGTCGGCGAGGTCGAAGCGCTCGGCCTCGGGCGTGGGGCAGAAGTCTTCGTGGAGCACGCGGCGGGCATGGCGGCGGAAGCGGTCGGCAGGGCGGTGGTCGATGGCGTGGTGGCGACAGACGGCGAGAAGGCGGGAGAAGAGGGTGGCATAGTCGCTCTTGAACTGGGCAGACTCTGCAAGACAAATGCGGCGCAACAGTCCGAACATACGAACGTAGCGCACGCGGGGGACTCCGGCGAGCGTGCTGATTTCAATCAGTTCGGCGTAGGGGCTTTCAGTGGGCATATATATTAAGGAGTAAGAAAAGGGAAAGCCGGGCTGCGAAGGGGGCAGTCCGGCCAAGGGGGTGCAGTCGGTGGCGCGGGGACTTATTGCGCCGTTTCCAGTTCTTCGGGAGAAAGAATGCGGCGCTCCTTGCTGAAGCGGTTTTGCTTGTGCGGCCTGCGCTGCTCTTCTCCTTCGGGCTGGAGCGTGGAGGGCATGGAGCGCGGTGAGGAGAGGGACGAGGGGTTGCCGCCGTATTGCCGCCAGCGGTTCATGATGCTTTCCACGTAGCCAAAGGTCTCGCTGCCAATCATGTAGCCATGGCGCACCACGGGGTCGCGGTAGTATCGGGCGTTGCTGAGGTTTTGCACGTAGTAGCCCACGTCGGCCCAGCGGTGGGGGCTGCCGCCATGTTTGCGGGCCAGGGCCTGGGCATCCTGGATGTGGCCCGGGCCACCGTTGTAGGCGGCAAGGACGAACTTGGCGCGTTCCTCGGGGTCGGCAATGGCAGAGAACTGTCCTTGGAGTTCGCGGATGTAGCGAGCCGCGGCCATTACGTTGGCCTTGGGTTGGAACACCTGCTGCTCGGGCAGGGAGAGGTGGCGCGCCGTGGCGGGCATGATTTGCATCAGGCCCCTGGCTCCCGCCCAGGATACGGCATTGGGGTCGAAGGCCGACTCTTGGTAACATTGCGCGGCAATGAGTCGCCAGTCCCAACCGGTCTGGCGGGCGGCTTCCTTGAAGAGGGCATCGTAGGTGGAGATGATGCCCTTCTCGCGGGAGATGAAGGGCGCGTGTACTTGGCGTTTCACGGTGTGGCGCGCGGTGAAGCGTTGCTTCTCGCGTTGGCGGATGCGGGCTTCGATGGCCACGTTGTACCAGTCGTTGAGTGCTTCAGCCAGGTCGGTCGCTTCGCTGCGCAGGGCCCACGATAGAGTCTTCTCCTTGTTGGTGTAGCCTGCAAAGCAGAGCGAACTGCTCGCGCAGCTGCCCGTCGGCAGGGGGAGTGCCGCCAGGTCGGCTTCGCCCGTTTCCACTTGGCGGAGCAGCTGGGCGGTATCGGGCGCGAGCACAACCCGCACGCCGACACCCAAGGTCGAGGCGAAGTCTTCGCAAAGGGCATACTGAAGGCCCATCGGCTGGCCCTGGTAGTCGAAATACGTGTCGGGACCGCTGATGGTGGCCACGATGAGTTCGCCCGAGTCGATGATGCGCTGCAGGTTAGGCCCTTCGGTCTGCTTCGCTTTGGCAAAAGCGCCGTTGCGGGCAGGTTCGTCGGACTGTCCTTTGTTCTTGCAGCCCACCGCAAGGAGCAGGAGGGACAGGAGGAGCAACTGGGGAAAAAGACGCATGGGAGAGAACGGAGTGACGCGGGGTTAGGTGTAAAGAGAGGCGGCGCAGGCCGCGCCGCCTCTCTATGCAAGGATTTACATTTCGGCTTCCTTCAGGCGTTCTGCGTTTTCGGCCACTATGAGGTGGTCGATGCAGTCTTGGATTTCGCCGTCCATGAAGGCCTGCAGGTTGTAGATGGTGTAGTTGATGCGGTGGTCGGTGATGCGCCCCTGCGGATAGTTGTAGGTGCGTATCTTGGCCGAACGGTCGCCCGTGGAGACGAGCGTCTTGCGGCGGGAGGCGATGTCGTCGACGTACTTCTGGTGCTCCTTGTCGTAGATGAAGGTGCGGAGGCGGGCGAGGGCGCGTTCCTTATTCTTCGGCTGGTCGCGCGTCTCTGTACATTCGATGAGGATTTCCTCCACTACGCCCGTGTTGGGGTTCTTCCAGTTGTAGCGCAGACGCACGCCGCTCTCCACCTTGTTCACGTTCTGGCCGCCGGCACCGCTGGAGCGGAAGGTGTCCCACTTGATTTCGCCTTCGTTGATGACCACGTCGAAGGCTTCGGCTTCGGGGAGTACGGCCACAGTGGCTGCGGAGGTGTGGACACGGCCCTGCGTTTCGGTGGCAGGGACGCGCTGCACTCGGTGAACGCCGCTCTCGTACTTCAGCGTGCCGTAGACATCAGCACCCGTGACGGAGCAGACGATTTCCTTGAAACCGCCTGCGGCTCCCTCGCTGGCGCTCGACACTTCGAGTTTCCAGCCCTTGCGTTCGCAGTATTTGGTGTACATGCGGAAGAGGTCGCCGGCGAAGAGGGCCGCCTCGTCGCCGCCCGTACCGCCGCGGATTTCGAGAATGGCGTTCTTGGCATCTTCGGGGTCCTTCGGGACAAGCATGAGCTTGATGGCCTCTTCGAGTTCGGGAATGCGCTTTTCGCAAGCCGATACTTCTTCGCGGGCCATTTCCTTCATCTCGGGGTCGTCCTCGCTCAGCAGGAGCAGCTTGCTCTCTTCGAGGTTCGAGAGCGTGTCGGCATATTCCTTGCGGGCAGCCATGAGGTCTTCGAGGTCCTTGTATTCCTTCGTCAGGCGCACGTAGCGCTGCTGGTCTGCAATGACGGAGGGGTCGGTGATGAGCGTGGAAACTTCCTCAAAACGCGCCTGGAGGCCGTCGAGCTTTTCCAGTAATGAGTTCTTTTCTGCCATGTGTTCAGCGCGTGGGGATTAGTAGTTGAACTCGCCGAACTCGCTGCGGATGGTGAGCGAGCGGGGACCTTCTTCGATGTGGCCCACCACTTGGGCATCAATGTTGAAACTCTTGGACAGGTCGATGACGCGCTGGGCGTGCTCGGCCGACACGTAGATCTCGAGGCGGTGGCCCATGTTGAAGACCTTGTACATTTCGGCCCAGTCCGTTCCGCTTTCCTGCGCAATCGCCTTGAAGAGGGGCGGTACGGGGAACATGTTGTCCTTTACCACGCGGCAGTTTTCGCCGACGAAGTGGAGCACCTTGGTCTGGGCACCGCCCGTGCAGTGAACCATGCCGTGGATGTCGCTGCGCATTTCGTCGAGCAGTTTCTTCACCACAGGCGCGTAGGTGCGGGTGGGGGAGAGGACGAGCTTGCCGGCATTGATGGGAGCTCCCTCGACGGGGTCGGTCAGCTTGTAGCTACCGCTGTAGACGAGTTCGTCGGGCACGGCCTTGTCGAAACTCTCGGGGTATTTCTCGGCGAGGTATTTGGCGAAAACGTCGTGGCGCGCCGAGGTGAGGCCGTTTGAGCCCATACCGCCGTTGTATTCCGTTTCGTATGTGGCCTGGCCGCAGGACGAGAGGCCGACAATGACGTCGCCGGGGCGGATGTTGGCATTGTCGATGACATCGCTGCGCTTCATGCGGCACGTGACGGTGGAGTCAACGATAATGGTGCGCACGAGGTCGCCCACGTCAGCCGTTTCGCCGCCCGTGGCGTAGATGCCGATGCCCATGTCGCGCATTTGCTGAAGCAGCTCGTCCGTGCCGTTGATGATGGCGGAGATGACTTCACCGGGTATGAGCATCTTGTTGCGGCCGATGGTGGAACTGACGAGGATGTTGTCCACAGCACCGACGCAGAGCAGGTCGTCAGTGTTCATGATGAGCGCATCCTGCGCAATGCCTTTCCACACACTGAGGTCGCCCGTCTCCTTCCAATACATGTAGGCGAGGCTCGACTTCGTGCCGGCGCCGTCGGCGTGCATGATGTTGCAGTATTCGGGGTCGCCGCCGAGAATGTCGGGGATGATTTTGCAGAAGGCTTGGGGGAAGATGCCCTTGTCGATGTTCTTGATGGCGTTGTGTACGTC
>CALZMA010000127.1 GCA_945788445.1 uncultured Bacteroidales bacterium
GCCAGCGTTTCGCTCGGTATGTCCATTCCTTTCTAAATCCCTCCGAACTTTCGGGTAATCCCAATAACGAAGGGCGGCTGCTGCGGTAGCCGCCCTTTATTTTTCGCGTGCTTTCGTAGGGAAACGATAGGGCTTTGTTCCCTCAAAGCCTGGGATTGAAAAACCAAAGCCTGGGATTGAAATTTCAATCGCTGCGACTGAAAATCCAATCCCAGGCTTTGGCGTGCCGGGTGGTGGGGGAGGTGGGCTTAATGCGCTTCGAGCCAATTCACGCCCGTGCCGCAGTCGGCCACGAGGGGCACCGACATGGCGAATGCGCCCTCCATTTCCTCGACGACGGCGGCCTTCACGCGTTCCAGTTCCTCGGGGTAGACCGAGAAGTTCAATTCGTCGTGAACCTGGAGTATCATTTTCGACCGCAGGCCCTCGCGCGTGAAGCGTTCGTCGATGCGAATCATGGCCACCTTGATGATGTCCGCCGCCGTGCCCTGGATGGGCGCGTTCACGGCGTTTCGCTCCGCGTAGCCGCGCACCACGGCGTTGCGCGAATGGATGTCCGCGAGGTAGCGGCGGCGGCCGAAGACCGTCTGGATATAGCCCCGTTCGCGGGCTTCCACCACGCTGCGCTCCATGTATTCCTTCACCTTCGGATAGGTGAGAAAATAGTTGGTAATCAGCTCTTTAGCCTCCTGTCGGCTCACCTCCATGCGCTCCGCCAAGCCGAAGGCCGAGATGCCGTAGATGATGCCGAAATTGGCCGTTTTCGCCTTGCGCCGTTCGTCGCGGTCGATTTCCTCCAAGGGCTTGTGGTAGACGCGGGCCGCCGTGGCGGCATGGATGTCGCGCCCCGCGATGAAGTCCTGCACGAGGTGTTCGTCGCCGCTCAGGTGCGCCATGATGCGCAGTTCGATTTGCGAATAGTCGGCCGAGAAGAAGAGGCAGCCCTCCTCGGGGACGAACGCCTTGCGTATCTCGCGGCCGTCGTCGCCGCGGACGGGGATGTTCTGGAGGTTCGGGTTCGACGACGAAAGGCGGCCCGTGGCGGTCACGGCCTGGTTGAACGACGTGTGGATGCGCTGCGTGCGCGGGTTGATGAGCTTCGGCAGGGCGTTGACGTAGGTCGAGAGCAGCTTCTTCAGCGCGCGGTGCGCCAGGATTTTCTCCACGATGGGGTGGCGGTGCTTCAGTGCTTCGAGCACCTCCTCGCCGGTGGAGTACTGCCCGCTCTTCGTCTTCTTCGCCTTCTCGCTCAGTTTCAGTTCGTCGAAGAGCACCTCGCCCACCTGGCGCGGCGAAGTCAGCATGAACTCGTGTCCGGCCAGCGCGAAGATTTCCTTCTCGAGCTGTTCCATGCGCGCCGTGAAGTCGCGGCCCGTTTCGGCGAGCACCTCCGTTTCGAGGCGCACCCCGTTGCGTTCCATTTTCGCCAGCACGGGCATGAGGGGCATTTCGATTTTCTCGAACACCTCCGTCAGTCCGTTTTCGGCGAGTTCGCGGCGGAGCGGTTCGTAGAGGCGGAGCGTCACGTCGGCATCCTCGCAGGCATAGTCGCGGATGTCGGCCGGGTCGAGGTCGGCCATGTTCCGTTGCTTCGGTCCTTTGGGTCCGATGAGCGCCTCGATGTGGATGGTCTCGTAGCCGAGGTAGATTTCGGCGAGGTAGTCCATGTTGTGGCGCAGTTCGGGCTGCACGAGGTAGTGGGCCAGCATCGTGTCGAACATCGGGGCGCGGAGGGCGATGCCATAGTTGGCCAGGACGGAGAGGTCGTACTTCAGGTTCTGTCCGACCTTGAGGATTTCGGCGTGTTCGTAGAGCGGCCGGAAAATTTCCACCATTCGCTGCGCCGCGGCCGTTTCACGTGGAACGGCCACGTACCAGGCGCGTCCGCCCTCCACCGAGAAGCTCAAGCCCACCAGTTCTGCGTCGATGGCCTCCACCGACGTGGTTTCCGTGTCCAAGCTCACAGTGCGGAAAGTCAATAATTCGTCACACAATAGTTGTGCTTCCTCTTCTGTTTCAACGAGAAAATATTCGTGAGCCACGTCTTCGAGCCGCTTGTGCGGCGTTTCTTTTTCCGCTTCCGCATTCTCGGACGGCTCTGAGGCAAAGAGCGGGCCCAAATCGTTAGCGTTTTTTTGCATTTCGACGTTTTCCTCGTCGAGCTTCTTCAAGAGCGAGCGAAATTCCAAATTTTCGAAAATCGGCCGCAGCGCCCCCTTGTCCGGTTCGCCGAGTCGGAGCGCGTCGAGGTCGAGGTCGATGGGCACATCCGTGCGGATGGTCACCAGCATCTTCGAGAAGCGGATTTGTTCGGCATTCTCCTCCACCTTCCGGCGCATCGCCCCCTTCAGTTCGTCCGTCCGCTCAAGCATCGCGTCGATGGAGCCGAACTGGCCGATGAGTTTCACCGCCGTCTTCTCCCCCACGCCGGGACAGCCGGGCACGTTGTCCGCCGTGTCGCCCATCAGGCCCAGGAGGTCCACCACCTGCGCCGTCGATGAAATGGCGTATTTTTCGCAAACTTCCTGCGGGCCCATCACCTCTGCGGGTTTGCCGCCGAGGGCGGGGCGGTCCATCCAGATGCCCGGGCCGACGAGTTGCGCATAGTCCTTGTCGGGCGTCACCATGTGAACCTCCAGTCCGGCCGCCTGGCCTTTCCGGGCCAAGGTGCCGATGACGTCGTCCGCCTCGAAGCCCGGCACCTCCAGGATGGGGATGCGGTAGGCGCGGATGAGGTCCTTGATAATGGGTACTGCCCAGCGGATGTCCTCGGGCGTGGCCTCGCGCTGCGCCTTGTATTCGGGATACATCTCGTGGCGGAACGTGCCGCCCGCAGGGTCGAAGGCGATGCCGAGATAGTCGGGCCGGTGCGTGCGGATGACCTCCTGCAACGTGTTCACGAAGCCGAAGACCGCCGAGGTGTTTTGTCCTTTTGAATTGATGCGCGGACTGCGGATGAGGGCGTAGTAGGCGCGGTAGATGAGTGCGTAGGCGTCGAGCAGATAGAGCGTTTGCATAGCAATTTCGGGAATGAGTGGGTTGAGAAAGGCTTTCGGGGCCAAGGGAAAGGCAGGTTTTGCCGTTGAAACGGCACAAATTTAAGCAAAAGCGCGGTGAACTAAACGATAAATTAGTACTTTTGTCCGCTCAAAAGCAAATCACATGGACAAACTCACCCAACTTAGACAGCCTGTGGCCGAAGAACTCCTTCGCTACAAGGCTCTGTTCGACAGTACACTGACCCACGACGACGACTTCCTGGGCAGTGCGCTCGCCTACCTGCGCCGCCGCGAAGGGAAGATGATGCGCCCCCTGCTGGTGCTGCTCATGGCGAAAGAGTTGGGTGAAGTAGGGGAGTCTACCCTCCGTTCGGCCGTCACGCTCGAACTCCTGCACACCGCTTCGCTCGTACACGACGACGTGGTGGACGAAAGTGCCGAGCGCCGCGGCCAACGCTCCGTCAATGCCGTCTATGACAACAAGGTGGCCGTGCTTCTCGGCGACTATCTCCTCTCCATGGCCCTCCTCCAGTCGGCGCTGACGAACCACATCCGCGTGGTGGAAATCATCTCCCGCCTCGGCGGCACCCTCTCGGAAGGAGAGATTTACCAGCTCAACAACATTCGCACCGAAACCGTTTCGGAAGAGGCATACTTCAAGGTCATCCGCCACAAGACCGCGGCCCTCTTTGCGGCCTGCGCCGAACTCGGTGCCCGCTCGGCCGGAGGGTCGGAAGATTACGTGGCCCGCGCCCGCCGCTTCGGCGAACTCGTGGGCCTCTGCTTCCAGATTCGCGATGACATTTTCGACTATTTCTCCGACTCCGAAATCGGCAAACCCACGGGCAACGATATGGCTGAAGGAAAGCTCACGCTGCCGGCCCTCTTTGCCCTGAACCACAGCGGGGATGCCGAAATCCACGCTTGTGCGCAGCGCATCAAGTCGGGCGAGGCCACGCCTGCCGAAATCGCCCGCCTCGTGGAATACACGAAGGCCCACGGCGGCATCGAATATGCCGAGCAGCGCATGCTCGAGCTGCGCGACGAGGCCCTCTCGCTGCTCCCCCATTGGCAGTCGCCCGCCGTGCGCGAGGCGCTCGAGGGTTACATCCATTTTGTGGTGGAAAGAAATTGGTAATTCCGCCGGCGCAGGCCACAGTCCCTGCGAGCGGTCTTACAAATCGGCACTTAGAAATTTCAGTCCCAGGCTTTGAAAATTCAATCCCAGGCTTTGAAAATTCTAAGTGCCGATTTGTT
>CALZMA010000128.1 GCA_945788445.1 uncultured Bacteroidales bacterium
TCTACCGCCGCAGCGATGCCCTGCTCTTCTTTGCCGAAGGCACGCGCCGCTGGACCGACGGCATGCATGCCAACAACCCCTACTCCACCCTTTCCTACTATTTCCTCACCGAAGGCAACACGCCCGCCGCATTCGCCACGCTGCCCGCGCCCGACGAAGCGGCATCGGCCACATTGGGCGAGGTGTATCACTACGCCGCTATCGACAACGACGAGTTTGCGTGGTACGGCGGCGGGCGCGAAATGTTCGACGGGCACGATTTCGGCACGGCGAACAGCAATACTTACACAGCCTCGCTGCCGGGCATCACGGGCACAAATCTCACTACCGTGACGTGGAACTTCACGGCAGCGGGCGCCACGCAAAACTGCACGGCGCAGATGTCGCTCGGGCCGTCGTTCGGCAGCGTGGTGTCGTCGATGACGGTAGACAAGATTACTTCGAGCGATGTAGCCCGCGGGCGGCAAAGCACATTCACCTTCCGCGCCACCACCTCCGACCTGCAATTCCGCATCACCTCAACGGCAGGCGTACCGGCACGGCTCAACTTTATCCGCATCAAATACCCCAAGCAGCTCACGGCCAACGCCGGGGGCGCATCGTTCTGCCCCGAGACGGACGGCGCGGTGAATATGAACATTGCCAATGCCACGGGCTCGACGCGCCTCTGGCGCATAGGACGCGCGGGCGTGCCGGCGGCTGAAGTGGCATCGCGCCTCAACGGCACAACGCTCACGGCATACGCCGCCGACGGCAGGGAGCGCTATGTCATAGTGAACACGGCGGGCAACTATCCCGAACCGACTGTCATCGGCGCAATAGGCAATCAGGACTTGCACGCCGACCGCAATATCGACTACGTGATTTTCGTGCCGAGCTCGGGCGCGCTCAACGCCGCCGCAGAACGCCTGGCGCAGATGCACCGCACACACTCGGGCCTGAAAGTAAAGGTGGTGAGCGTGGCGCAGGTATACAACGAGTTTTCTTCCGGCACGCCCGATGCCACCGCGCTGCGCCGCTACCTCAAAATGCTCTACGACCGCGCCGATGCCGGCGAGGGTGCGCCGCGCTTCGCTCTTTTCTTCGGCGACTGCGCCTGGGACAACCGCATGCTCTCGGCTGGCTGGAAAGCCTCTGGCCTTACCCCCGCCGACATGCTGCCCGCCTACGAGGCCAATGATTTCGAGGGAAAGAATCTCAACACCTACTCCGTGTCGTACGGTTCGCTGCGCAGCTACGTGACCGACGATTACTTCGGACTACTCGACGACGGCGAGGGCGCGGACATTCTGAAAGAGAAAATAGACATCGGTTTGGGACGCTTCCCCTGCCACGACGCAGAGCGGGCAAACTTCCTCGTGGACAAGTGCATCCACTATATCGACAATAGCGCGCCGGGGATTTGGAAAAACAAAATCTTCCTCATCGGCGACAATGGCGACAACAACCTGCACATGAACGATGCCGAAGCCGTGGGCAAGCAGATAGAAGCCTCCGGCGACCCCGACCTGCTCACGCGCCGCATCTACCAGGACGCTTACACGGTGACGATGACCGCAACAGGCAGCTACTATCCGCTCGTGACGCAGAAACTCAAGACGGAGATGAACAAGGGCGCGCTGATTTTCAACTACAACGGGCACGGCTCGCCCGAGAAGATTTCGCACGCCAACCTCATGCTCCTCTCCGACGTGAAGGCCACGCAGACTTCCAGCCTGCCGCTCTGGATTTACGCCTCCTGCGAAATCACGCCCATAGACCAGCTCACCGACGACCTCGGCCGCGCCGCGCTCTTCAACCAGACGGGCGGCGCTGTGGCGGTGATGTGTGCCTCGCGCTCGGTGTTTGCCAACTACAACCGCACGCTCAACGTGGCGTACATGAACTACCTTTTGGGAAAAACCAACGGCCGACGCAACACCATGGGCGAGGCCCTGCAACTGGCCAAGGCGGAACTCGTGACGCGCAAGAGCGACAACACCATCAACAAACTCAAATACACCCTCCTCGGCGACCCCGCCCTCTACCTGGCCGTGCCGCGCGGCAAGGTGGTGGTGGATAAAATCAACGGGCAGGCCACTGCTACCGGCACGCGCCACCAACTCGCCGCCTGCTCCGTGGCTGAAATCGAGGGTTACGTAACGAAACCCGACGGCACTGCCGATGCGGGGTTCAACGGAACGCTCACGGCGATGCTGCTCTGCCCGAAAGAAAAGATTACCTGCAAGGGCAACGGGTCGAGCGCACCGCTCACTTATGAGGACTACAACAAAACGATGTTTGAAAGCAGCGTTTCGGTATCTGGCGGCCGCTTCACGCTGCGCATACCCATTCCGCGCGACATCAACTACTCCGACGACGATGCCCTGCTCTCATTCTACGCCGTGAACGCCGACCATTCGCTCGACTGCAACGGAAGTTTCACGAACATCTACATGAACGGCACTGACCCCAACGCCCCGTCCGACACGCAAGGCCCCTCGGCATTCCTCTACCTCAACACGCCCGACTTCCCAAACGGCGGCATCGTGGGGCCTGAGCCGTTGCTGCACGCCGACGTGCGCGACGACGTGGGACTAAGCATCAACGGGGCCACCATCGGGCATAACATCGAACTTGTGATAGACGGCGACCGCACTGCGCCCATCAGCCTCAACGATTACTTCGCATTCGACTTCGGCAGCTACAACAGCGGGCACATCGCCTACCAGTTGCCCGCCATGGCGAGGGGCAAGCACAAGGTGCAGTTGCGCGTGTGGGACGTGAACAGCAACGTCACGGACTCCGAACTCTCGTTCAACGTGCATGAAGAAGGCGCGGCCGACCGCGATGTCTTTGCCACGAAAAATCCCGCCACAACGACCACCACGTTTATTGCCTCCTTCTTCATGGACACCACCGCAGGCATCGACGTGACCCTGGAAGTCTACGACATCGCCGGGCGTCGCGTATGGCATAAAACGCAAAGCGTGCAGGGCGCAAACTACGTGTCCGTGCCCTGGCAGCTCACCGACACAGCCGGTACGCCGCTCTCCTCGGGCATCTACGTATACCGCGCCATTATCGACGGCAAAGAAACTAAATCCAAGAAACTCGTAATTCTCTAAACATGTTTACTTGTCCCCAGGGTGTTGCCCTGGGCTAGGCGCAACAATTGGGCTTACAGCCCGCCCCAACTTGTCTACTCGTTTACTTGTCTCCTCGTCTACTCGTCTACTAAAATAATCCCAATCCAGCCAACAATCAACAACATGAAACATACACTCAGACAACTCCTTTTCGCTGCGCTCGCTGTGATGCCTGCGGCACTGTTTGCGCAGGACGACGTGCGCGACCAGTTCAATCCCGTCACCACTGCCGTCACCTCGCAGTCCATTGCCGCCGACGCGCGCGCCGCCGGCCTTGGCGACACGGGTGCCGCCACCGACCCCGACGTAAACTCGCAAAGCTGGAACCCCGCCAAATACCCGTTCACCATTTCGCGTGCCGGACTTGCCATCAACTACACGCCGTGGCTGCGACAGCTTACCGACGGTATCGCCCTGCTCAACGCCGCCGGCTACATCCGCCTCGGCGACTACCAGGCACTGAGTGCCAGCCTGCGCTACTTTACGCTCGGCGACGTGATGACCGACGACGAGAACACCACCGTGAAGCCCTACGAAATGGGCGTGGACGTGGCTTACTCGCGTATGCTCTCCGAGAAATTCTCGGCGGCCGTAGCACTGCGCTATATGTACTCCGACCTGAGTGGCCACTACGACGACAGCACGAAGCCCGGCTCTGCCTTCGCCGCCGACATCGCCTGCTACTACAACACGTATTTCAACCTCGGACAGCGCGAGAGCCAATTCGCCCTCGGCCTTAACATCAGCAACATCGGTACGAAAATAAGCTACGGCGACGACAATTCCTATTTCATCCCTACTAACCTGCGCCTCGGCATCAACTTCATGGTGCCCATCAACGAGTACAACCGCTTCTCCATCTGCGCAGACGCCAACAAGCTGCTCGTTCCTTCCAAACCTTTGCAAATGGCTGACGAGAGCAACGAAGATTATGAGCTGCGCCTGCGCAAGGACTACTACGATGTTTCATCCATCTCCGGCATCTTCAAGAGTTTCAGCGACTCCGAGCGCGGTTTCAAGGGCGAAATGGAAGAGATACAGTGGAGCGTCGGCGCGGAATACGTTTACAACGACAAGTTCTCCCTGCGCGGCGGCTATCACCACGAGAGCAAGATGCAGGGTAA
>CALZMA010000129.1 GCA_945788445.1 uncultured Bacteroidales bacterium
TGCGGGGCTTCCAGTTATCCTATAGTTTTTGTGCTGTAGGCTTAGAAGCGGTAGTTGATACCGAATACGAGGTTGTTGGCATCGAGGTTGAAACCGAAACCGTTGGTGCCGTAAGCGCAGTACTGGTCGTCAGCATCGCGGTAGCCGAGGAAGCCGCAGTGAGCCACGAAGTCTACGTTCTTGGCAAGGTTCACGCGAACACCGGGCTTAACGCCAGCCTGCCAGCCAGTCTGAGAGTCGGAACCCTTTACCTTGTAGCTCTTAACACCTGCAGTGATGTCAGCGAAGAGGCTAACGGCACCGAACTTGGCGAAAGTGTAGCGAGCGTAGGGGTTTACTTCGAGAGCGTTTACCTTGGCACCCTTGTTGTAAGCGTAGGCATAGCCGAACTGGATACCGAGGTCCCAGTTAGCATCGAGGTTGTAGCCAACTTCAGGAGCGATGGTGAAATCCGTCGTGTTAGCGTCAGCGTCACGCCAGAAACCTACACCACCACCTACGTAAACCTGAGCGGAAGCAGTTACACCCATGAGGGCAACGAGCAAAGAAAGTACAAACTTTTTCATGCTTTTTAATGTTTTAAGTTGTTATTATTGGAGCAGCAGTTGCGCTGCGTTCTTGTTTTCGAGTGCAAAGATAGAGGCCTTTTGTGCAATCTACCAAGCCTTCAAGCCAATTTATAGTATTTTTTGTATATTATCCTTTTACTTTGAGAAACTAACCTTGCAAAGGAGGTTTCTTAATTTCTGTTTTGACAGATTTTTCTCTCCGAAGGCTGCGAGCAGGTCGAAGCAGCGCTGTGCGAGATGGCCCAGGGCGGCCGAGGCCACATAGACAACGGCCAGCACCGCTGCCGCCCCCAGGGGATAGAGCGGAGAGGGCAGCGCCTTGTCCACCTCGCGCAGGAGTTTGAAGAACTCGGGGCGCACGAAAATCTGCTGGTGCGTGAGGTACACGGCGAGGCTGCCCGCCGCGAGCCAGTTCACCCAGCCCTTCTGGAGCTGCAGGCGGCTGAAGTAGAGCAGCAGGCAGGCCGCGGCGAGGATGGTCAGCGGGTTGGAGTAGGACGTCACCACGTTGGGCAGCTGCGGCAGCCACGGGTTGCGGAAGTAGATGTGCGCCCAATAGGCCAGCGCCATGCCCACCGACAGCCCGAAGTAGAGCCACAGGAAGCGGCTGCGCGGCACCCGCTCCAGTCGCGGGGCCAAATGGAGCCGCAGGTAGCGCCCCAGCAGGTAAAGGCCCATGAAACAAATGGCCGAGAATCCCCGCTGGAGGTCCGAAAGCGCATAGCTGAAGGGAACGACGAAGAGGTAGAACCCCACGAGAAACCGCTGCAAGCCCTTGGCCCCCTGTTGCTCCACAAAGGCGTTGAGCGCGGGCGTGAAGAGATAGAGCAGCAGGTAGGACGCGATGAACCAGTACTGCCACGAAGCCCGCAGCAGCTGGAACCAGTCGCCCGGCGCAGCGCCCTTCGCCGCCCACACCGCCAGGTTCATGGCCTGGCTCACAAACAGCGTGAGGAAGCAGAGGCGCAGGAAGTTGCGCCAGCGGAAGTGTACGCCAAACCAGCCCGTGATGAGCACAAACACGTCCACGCAGCAGATACACAGCTCCTCCGTCAGCATCATGCCCGCCCACATCATCGGTTCCGCCTCCACCTTGTGCGGGCGCGGGTAGCCCAAGGTCTCGAAGTTCGCGTGGAGCACCATCACCATCACCATGGCGAGGATGCGGAGCAGTTCAATGTTCGATTGGCGCGTTTTTTTCATACAGTCGTTTGAGTCACATTATTAGTAATATGCGCGCGTGCGCGCGTAGGCGGTTAAAGATTTATGAGGTTACGAAGTCACCCCAAGAGCGAAAGCCTTAGATTGTCAACTTCATAACCTCATACCCAAAGCCTGCCGGCAGGCATTCTGCCACCGGCGTGCAGGCGTGCTTACCATCCCGCTGCGCGGGCGATGGTTACGGGGATAGCCGTGTTGTCCATTTGTCCGTGGAAGGCCTCCGCTCCCGCGCCGATGGCATAGACCGGCACGAAACCGTTCGAGTGGCCGCCGCTTTGCCAGCCTATCAGGGCACATTCCGCCAGGATGGCGCGGGCCGCGTCGGCCAGCACGTCCACCTTCGCGTAGAGCGTCTGTTTGCCTTCAGCCTGTCCGCCCTTCATGTCCTGGAAAGCCTTTTCGAGCCGGCCCCACTGCTTCTCCGAGAGCGTCACGCCCTCCCCGAAGCCCCAGTTCGCCTGGAGGTCCGTCCGCATCCGTTGCCAGTCGAGCTGTTCGCCGAGTTCCTCGTGGAGCGCCTTCACGTGCGCCCCGTAGGCCTCCGTGCTCATCCGCTGGAAGCGGAGCAAGTCCGTGTGGAGCTCGTAGGGGCCGCGCCCCAGCACAATGCCGCCCGTCTCGTGGTCGGCCGTCACCACAATCAGCGTTTCGTCCGGGTGTTGGAGGTAAAATTCATAGGCCACCTTCACCGCCTCGTCCATGTCGATAACCTCGTGGATCACCGTTGCCGCGTCGTTGCTGTGGCAGGCCCAGTCAATCTTGCCCCCTTCCACCATGAGGAAGAAACCCTCCTTCTTCTGTTTCGAGAGGAAGTGGATGCCCGCGCGCGTCACCTCGGCCAGCGTCATGTCCGCCTCCGAGCGGTCCAGCGCGTAGGGCAGCGAGTTGCGTTGCTTCGCGCTCGCCTCCTCCGTCTGGAAGAGCACCATCTTCTTCGCCTTCTTCGCCTGCTTCAGGTAGTCCTTGTAGCCGCGGCAAATGGTGTAGCCCGACTTTTTGCAGAGGTCGTAGAGCGAAGGTGCCGCCGCGTCCGCCCCGTTGGTGGGCGAGAGAAAGTCAGAGCCCGCGTAGAAGTCGAAATTCGCCGCCACGAGGTCCTGCCCGATGGCATAGTAAGAGCCGCGTCCCCCCTGGTGGGCATAGAACGCAGCCGGCGTGGCGTGGTCCACACTCACGCTGGTCGAAACCCCGACGGCAGCCCCCGCCTTTTGGGCCCATGTAGCCACGCTGCCCACGGAAGTTGTCTGGTCAGCCAGCATGCCGAGCGCGCCGTTCTTCGTTTTCTTGCCCGTGGCCAAGGCCGTTCCCGCCGCGGCCGAGTCGGTCACCCCGTTCGTGGCCGAATAAGTCGTCACCAGCGTGGCGTAGGGAAACTGCGTGAAGCAGAGCGGCGCCGTGCCGATGCGTCCTTCGAGCGCGGCGCGGTACGTGATGGCCGCATTGACCTGGTTCACCCCCATACCGTCGCCGATGAAGTAGAACACATACTTCGCCCGTCCCTCCGCCAGCGCCGCCAGCGACAGGAAGAGGCCCAGCAGGGTGAGCATCGATTTTTGGAAAAAAGGTCTGCCGTAGAGGGCCAGCTTCGACCCCTGCACGGCAGTGTTGCACTTGGAAATCAACATATATCTGAAAGATTAGGGAAAGACAAAGAAAGGGAAGGCAGTTTGCCCAAAGGCAAAAGGGCAACGGGCCAAAGGTCTCGAACGGAGAGACACCTTGGCCGCGTAGCCCTATACCGTGCGGTCCGTCCGGACCGTTACTTGCCCCATTCGCTGGGAGCCTGTCGCCAGTTGTGGAGCATTTCCACGTGTTCCTGCTTGATGTAGCCCGTTTCGAGCGCCACGGCCACCACGGCCTCGTAGTCCGTGAGCGTAGTCAGTTCCACCTGTGCAGCCTTGAAAGCCTCCTCGGCCACGGGGAAGCCGTACGTGTAGCTGGCCACCATGCCGATCACCTCGCAGCCATGTGCCCGGAGCGCCTCCACGGCCTTGAGGCTGCTGCCGCCCGTAGAGATCAGGTCCTCGATGACCACCACCTTCATGCCCGGCTTCAGGTCGCCTTCGATGAGGTTCGCCATGCCGTGGTCCTTCGCTTTCGAGCGCACGTAGGCGAAGGGCAGTCCCAGCGCATCGGCCACTAAGGCACCCTGTGCGATGGCACCCGTAGCCACGCCGGCCACGGCTTCGGCCTCGGGATATTTCTCCGCAACGATGCGGCTCAGTTCCAGTTTCACGAAGCTGCGCAGCGCGGGGAACGCCAGCGTCTTGCGGTTGTCGCAGTAGAAGGGCGACTTCCATCCGCTTGCCCAGGTGAAGGGCTGTTCGGGTTGCAGTTTGATAGCTTCCACTTGAAGCAGTTTCTCAGCGAAGAGCGATTTCAATGTACTCATGGTTCAATAAGTTAGTTGTGCGATTTTGCGAAGCAAAGATAGTGCAAGGCGAGAGCAGAGCAAA
>CALZMA010000130.1 GCA_945788445.1 uncultured Bacteroidales bacterium
ATGCGGGCCACGGTGGTCTTGCCCGTACCGGGGTTGCCCACGAAGACGCAGTGGTACGAGAGCGGTGCCACCTTCAGTCCCTGCGCCTCACGCTTCTGGTTCATGGCGATGAATTTCGAGAGCGTGCGGAGTTCGTTCTTCACCTGTTCCAAGCCGATGAGTTCCTTCAGCTGCGCCTGCGGGTCACCGCTGACGGTGGTCGAGTCGCCGCCCTGCTCGCCTGCGGGTGCGGCTTCGGCGGACGGGACGGGGACATCTGCGGGTTCGCCCTTTTGTCGCTTCGCGCGGCGCTCTGCTTCGGCGGCATCGTCCAACCAGAGTTTTTTCAGCTTGTCGAGGTAGCGCTTTTCGGCCATCGTCACCGTGCCGTCGCTTTCGGCCACGGCTTTGGCAAAGTCATAGCGCAGCTTGCGCATGGTGGGTAGCAGGTCGTCCTGTTTGAAATAGGCGAGGGCAATAATCATGTTGCACTCGTCCAGGTCGGGCGACTTGATAGTCGCTTCCGCGTTGGTCATGGTTTTGAGTCCTTCGGCTACAATCTCCCGCATGCGTCGCGTACACGCCCCAAGGCGCGAGAGGTCGTTGATCATTTCTTGGCGGAAGGCATCGTAGTCGTAGCGGTCCTTGTCCATGATATTGTGCATCATCACCTCCAAGGCCTGACCCTCGGCCTTGTCGCAGTCAATTTCGGCCCGGCCCGTCAGCTTGGCCAATTGGGAAATGGGGTGCCCGAGTTCCTCAAAGATTTCGCAATAGTCCTTCACGAGGAAGGTGTAGAGGTTGTTGAGCACCTGCTCTTTCTCACACTTCTCGCCATTGGGGCCTTCGCCGAGGCGGCAAAACTCCTCGTAGAACGACTCCCGTTCGCTCAACTGCTTGCAGAGGTCCTTGGCTCCGTGTACCGCCTCGCAGATGTTGTAAAACTGTTCCTTCGGGAGTTTCGGCGTGACGGAGGGAAGGCTCAGCGGGGCAGTGGATGCGCGGGTGGTATCGTCATCGTGGGAGTCAAGGGACTGCTGGTCATGCAAGTGTTTTTGCTTCTCTTTCTTCCTATCTTCTTCTTTCATCTTTTCTACTTCAGCATCTAACTCCTTGTTTACCTCCGATGCAGCATAAATGAGGAGTGCCACACCTCCTATCACCAGTATGAAGAACAAGGGCGGGGCATATTCGAAGCAGAGAATAAGGATGATGACAAAGAGCAGTGCATATATCATAGGGTCAAGGATTAGATAGGGTGGGAAGAAGTCTACTCAAAACCAAATGTAGGGTTCTTGGCTACAAAGATTGTCCTTTTATTTTATTTGACAAATAATTGTGAAAGAAATATCGTGTGTTTGCTCCGCATAAGAATATTATGTTGTCGGGGGGCGGTCGTCGGTTCAGTGCGCGGCAGGTTCGTACGAAAGGCAGGCATCGATGAGGGCCGCGTAGACAGGGCTTTGTCGAAGCAAGTGGGGATTGCCGATAAGGAAAAACTGTTCGCGGGCACGGGTGATGGCCACATTGAGTTTGCGGTCTACCTGCGCGCCGTCCACTTCTTGGGGTTCGGAAAGGAGCGACAGCTGGTAGGGGAGGCACACCGTGGCGCTGAAGAGAATGAAGTCGCGCTGGCTGCCTTGGTAACACTCCACCGTGTCGATTGTCATGGCATCGGCACAGGCCGCCAAAGCGGGCAGGGGCGAATGGCGCAGGGCGGTGCGCACACAGGCAATCTGACTGCGGAAGGGAACGATGACGCCCACGCGACGGGCGGCATCGAAGTCGGCTTCGCCGGCGTGGAGCGACACGATGGCCGCGATGAGTTCGGACACGCACGCTGCCTCGGCCTCGTTGGCCCGCACGTTTTCGCGGACTCCTTCGGGAAAGACAGGGAGGAAGCCCATGCGTGTGGAAGCCACGAAACGCTGCAGGGGCGACTGCGGCGCGGGGTAGGAGAGGGGGCGGCACTGATGGGGAAGGCCGACGGCTTCGAGGCGACCGCCGTAGAACCTGCGGTTGGGAAAGTCGCAGATGGCGGGGTGCATGCGTCCCTGGCGGTGGAGGAGGCCAACGAAGGCCGTGCGGCCGGCGCGCTGCTCGAGGCGGTGGAGGCGTTCGAAGAAGGACTGGCGCAGGTCATCGAGGCACAGGGCGCGGAGGGCGGCACTCTCGGGCCGGGTGCGCGAGGCGGGGAGCTGGACCACGGCGGGCAGCTGCTTGTGGTCGCCGATGAGGATAAACTTGTCGATGGCATCCTCGCCATGGACCTGTGCGCAGAGCAGGCCGAGGAGTTGCGGTTCGAGCAGTTGGGAAGCCTCGTCGATGATGGCCTCCGAAAAGTGCTTCACGCTGAAAAGCAAGCGTTGGTTGGTCAAGGTGACTACGGTGCCGACGACGATGGGGACTTCCTCAATGAGGCGGCGAGCCTCGGCGCGGTTGCGGAGCCCCTCGGCGCGCACGCTGAGGAGATGGCCGCGGTGGTCGGGCGCACAAGAGGCGGGGTGGCCCAGGCGGAGATAGTCGAAGGGGATTTCCTCAGCGAGGTGGGAGAGCATCGAGCAGATTTCATCGACTGCGCGGTTTGTGTAGGCCGTGAGCAGGAGGGCACGGGGCCTTTCTTCGGCTGGTTGTGCGGATCTTTCCAGCAAGAACTCTGTGACCATGGCCCGCAGTGCCACGTTGGTTTTCCCCGTGCCCGGCGGTCCCACCAGCAGGTAGAAGTCGCGCGCCTGCTTGGCCGCCTCAATGAGAGGTGCCACGGTGACAGGCGGCTGGCTCAGCAGTTTGCGCTGCGGGTCGGCTTCGGGGGCGCGGCGTGCGAGGAGCAGGTCGCGGCGGCGGGGTGTGGCCGTGAGGAGGGAGAAAAGGTTGCGCACCTGTTGGTTCGATGGACCGTCGGTGGAGTCGTGTTCCACGGCATAGCGGGCTTCCGTCCGGAAGAGGGCCGGGTTGCGCTGCGGGAATGCCAATTCCACGAGGAGTTCCGTGCCGCTGATGTGCGCGACTGTGGCGCGGAAGAGCTGTCGGTTGGTCACGTTCGCCTGGGGCGAGGTAGCCTCGTAGATTTGCACCATTTCCCCTTCGCTGAAGTTGGGCACGAAGTCCGACTCGGCCGCCTCGGGGAGCAGGAAGCGGAGGGCGGCAACGGCGCCTTGGGCATCGCTCAGCATCTCAACGATACGGAGGTCACTGAGCAGGTTGCCCGCCAGACGTTTCGTCTGCGGGTCGGCCGTCCATGTGGCGGCGAATCCCCGGAGCGAGTCGGGGCGGTTGTCGGAGGTTTTGTTGAGAAAGAGTTCGCTGAGGATGAACGAAAGGTAGGCCGTGAAGTAGTCGTGGAGCAAGGGGTCGGAAGCGAGGAGGGAGAGGGGACGCGTGACGGCTTCGATTTGCGGTTTCAGGTAGTTGTTGAAGAAATTCCCCTCCATCCCGAAGACGTTGAGGTGTTCGGGGGTGAGCAGGGGGAGAATGCGGTCGGCCTGGCCCAGTGCGAGGCGGCGCAGCAGGCAGACGATGCCGTTGCGCAGGTCCATCACTTCGCGCAACGCGGCGGCCGAGCGGCGTTCGTTGAAGAAGAGCGGATAGGCCGAATAGAATAGGTAGGTCTGCACCTCTCCCCATTCCATTCCGAAATTGCGGCGGAGCATTTCGCCGTAGAGAGACATCTGCATGAGGTGGTCGGCTTTTGCGGCCGGCTTTTCGCGTCCGAAGGTCTCTGCCTTGCCGCTCTTGAGTTCGAGCACGCGGCGGCGGTCGGTGGTCATTACGTCGAGACGGCCCCGCAGACCGAGCGTGGGGCAGAGGAAGGAGGGCTCGAGCTGGGCTTCGGCGGGGTCGATGCCGACATCGGCGCCGCTGAAGCGGTGGAGCACGGCCTCGCGGATGTGGTTGAACTGGCGGCGGGCCTCGCCCAGAAAGCCCGGACCGATTTCGCTCGCGGGCATACAGGCGTAGGCGAGGAGGTCGGCACGGAAGTGGCGGCGCACGGAATGCTCGAAGGAGGCGGAAGGTCCGGCGTAGATGCAATCGTCCATAAACTGGTTCGCCAGGTTACCGAGGAGGATATGCTTGGTGGGTTCGGCGGGGAGAAAAAGGCCGAGGAGGAAGTTGAGCGGCGAGTGGCCGTAGGGCTTGAGGCAGGCAGTGAGCGCCGTGACGTCGAGGAGGTAGTCGGGTTCCAAAATCACCATTTCCACCTCCAACGTCTGGGCAGCACCTTCCACGGCAACTGCATCGAG
>CALZMA010000131.1 GCA_945788445.1 uncultured Bacteroidales bacterium
GATATCTGAATCACCTCCTCAAGAGTCTGCGAAAACGCTGAGAAATTGGCTCTATTTGTCAAAATATTTCTTTTCTCTTATTCCTTCCTCGCAGCCCTTCCTGGTGCGCTTCGTCCATTTCACGCCAAGCACCTTAGGGCGTTGTCATGCCTTACGCGTTGGTAGATCCTTTTGCGAAGCATCTGTTTTACACAAAAAAGAGGCTGCGCCGTATAGGGTGTATTTACGGCGCAGCCTCGTGATGTGGCTTGGGTGTGGCAGGCTTACGAGAGTTTCTGCTTCACTTCGATTTCCTGGAAGGTTTCGATGATGTCGCCTTCCTTGATGTCGTTGCAGTTGGTGAGTGAGATGCCGCACTCGAAGTTGGTGTTCACCTCCTTCACGTCGTCCTTGAAGCGCTTGAGTGCGTTGATTTCGCCCGTGAAGACGACGATGCCGTCGCGTATGAGGCGTGCCTTGTCGGAGCGCTTCACCTTGCCGTCGAGCACGTAGGCACCGGCCACGTAGCCCACCTTGGAGATGTGGTACACTTGGCGCACCTCGATGTTGGCGGTCACCTCTTCCTTCACGATGGGTTCGAGCATGCCCTCCATGGCTACCTTCACGTCTTCAATGGCGTCGTAGATGACGGAGTACTGGCGTATCTCTACACCGTCGCGCTCGGCGAGTTTGCGAGCCTGCTGCGAGGGGCGCACCTGGAAGCCCACGATGATGGCCTCGGAGGCGGCGGCGAGTGTTACGTCGTTTTCGCTGATCTGACCCACGCCCTTGTAGATGACCTTGACCACGATGGTTTCGGTGGAGAGCTTGATGAAGGAGTCGGCGAGAGCCTCTACCGAACCGTCGACGTCGGCCTTGACGATGATGTTCAGTTCGTGGTAGCTGCCCTGCTTGAGGCGTTTGCCAATCTTTTCGAGGGTGAGCACTTCGCGAGTGCGGAGGTCCTGCTCACGCTGCAGCTGTTCGCGTTTGTTGGCAATGTCGCGCGCCTCCTGTTCTGTCTCCATCACGTGGAACTGGTCGCCGGCCTGCGGTGCACCGTTGAAGCCGAGGAGCGTGGCGGCCATGGAGGGACCAACCTCCTGAATGCGTGAGCCGCGTTCGTTGAAGAGGGCCTTGACGCGGCCGTAGTTGGTGCCTGCGAGCACCACGTCGCCCTGGCGCAGCGTGCCGTTCGACACGAGCACGGTGGCCACGTAGCCTCGTCCTTTGTCGAGCGACGACTCGATGACGGTACCCGTGGCCTTGCGGTTGGGGTTGGCCTTGAGTTCGAGCATGTCGGCCTCGAGGAGCACCTTTTCGAGCAGTTCGCTCACGCCTGTACCCTTTTTGGCCGAGATGTCCTGGCTCTGGTATTTACCGCCCCAGTCCTCGACGAGGAAGTTCATGGCAGCCAGTCCCTCTTTGATTTTGTCGGGGTTGGCGTGGGGTTTGTCCACCTTGTTGATGGCAAAGACGATGGGCACGTTGGCCGCTACGGCGTGGCTGATGGCCTCCTTGGTTTGCGGCATGATGTCGTCGTCGGCAGCGATGATGATGATGGCGATGTCGGTGACTTGGGCGCCTCGGGCACGCATGGCGGTGAAGGCTTCGTGGCCCGGGGTGTCGAGGAAGGTGATTTTGCGGCCGTTGTCGAGCGTCACGTTGTAGGCACCGATGTGCTGCGTGATGCCGCCGGCTTCGCCTGCAATGACGTTCGACTTGCGGATGTAGTCGAGGAGCGACGTTTTACCGTGGTCTACGTGACCCATGACGGTGACGATGGGTGCGCGGGGCAGGAGGTCTTCGGGGTTGTCGGCTTCCTCGGCAATGGCCTCTTGCACGTCGGCCGATACGTAGTCGGTTTTGAACCCGAACTCTTCGGCCACGAGGTCGATGGTTTCGGCGTCCATGCGCTGGTTGATGCTGACCATGATGCCGATGCTCATGCAGGTGGCAATGACCTTGGTGACGGGCACGTCCATCATCTTGGCGAGCTCGTTGGCGGTGACGAATTCAGTGAGCTTGAGTATTTTGCTCTCGGCCTTGGCTTCGCGGCGTTCTTCCTCCTGGCGGGCCTGCACTTGTTCGCGCTTCTCCTTGCGGTACTTGGCGCTCTTCGATCCCTTTTGCTTGTTGGTGAGGCGTGCCAGTGTTTCCTTTACCTGCTTGGCTACGTCTTCTTCCGACACTTCGGCCTTCACTTCCTTGGCCTTGCGGTTGCGGTTCTTTTGGTTCTTCTGTGAGTTGTTGGCGGCAGGCTGCTGGTTGTTGTTGCGGCGGTTGTTGTTGCCGGCTCCTGCTGCGCCGGGCTGCTGGTTGGCCACGGCGTTCACGTCGACGCGCTCGTTGCCAATGCGCTGGCGCTTTTTACGCTGTCCCTGCTGTGCCTGCTGTGCCTGCTGCTCGCGGCGGCGTTCCTCCTTGGAGCGCTTTTTGGGGCGCGTGTTGGCGTTGATGGAGCTGAGGTCGATGGTGCCGAGCACCTTGGGACCTGTGATTTCCTGCTGCGGACGGAGCTTGAAGACGCCATCTTCTTCAGAGCCGATGGCGGCTGCGCGTTCCTCTACGCTGGGGCGCTCCTTGTGGGGCTTTTCGGCCTTGGGCGCTGCGGGCTGCTGGGCGGGCTGGGCGGGCTCTTCGGCCTTGGGTGCGGGCTCTTCGGCCTGCTCGGGCTCTTGGGCCTTGGGCTCGGGGGTGGGAGCCGGTGCTTTGGCGGCGGGTGCTTCGGGCTTGGCTTCGGGCTTGGGGTTGCCCTTGTCGTCGAGTGCGATGGTGCCCTGCACTTTGATGCTGGGACGCATGTCGTCGGGCACGCGGGTTTCCACCATCTGCTCTTCGCGGGGCTTTTCGGCTTTGGGGGCAGCGGGTTTCTTCTCCTTGTCCTTCATGCGGCTCTGCATCATCGACTCGGCCTTGTTGCGAAGGGCTTTGTCGGCACCGAATTCCTGCTTGAGGAGTTCGTATTGATGCTCGTCGAGCTGCTGGTTGAGGTTGTCTCCGGGCAGGGCTGCGCCTTTCGATGCGAGGAAGTCGCACACGGTTTGCAGGCCTACGCCGAATTCTTTGATCACTTTATTTATTCTGATTTTTGCCATGCGGTGTTGTAGGTGTGTGGATGGTGTAATTAAAAAAGGAAGAGAGAGATTTCTGAACAGCCCGCCTGCGTGCAGGTCGGTGTCGGTGGTAGTGGTGCGCTTGCGGGTGGTGGCGGCGGCGTGGCCTGATGGTGGCTGGCCTGGGCCTGTGAGGCTTGCGAGTCGCACCCGGTGAAAAAGAGAGATGAGAAAAAGAGGACCGTGTCCGCTGCCTGTGGCTTGCGGGGCTGCCTTCATTTTTTAATCACTTGTTCTCCGTCTCCGCTTCGTGTGGGTCGGCGGTGTTGCCTGCTGCGGTGTCGGCATTGTCGGCAGCGGGTGCGTTGTCCTCGTCGAACTCGGCGCGGAGTACGCGTATGACATCGTCGACGGTGTCCTCTTCGAGGTCGGCCTTTTCGATGAGCATTTCACGCGGTGCGTTGAGCACGTCCTTGGCGGTGCGCAGGCCGATGCCCTTGATGGCGTCGATGACCCACTGGTCAATTTCGTCGGCAAACTGGTCGAGGTAGATGTCTTCCGTTTCCTCCTGTCCGTCGCTCTCGCGGTAGACGTCGATGGTGTAGCCTGTGAGCATGGAGGCCAGCTTGATGTTCATGCCGCCCTTACCGATGGCGAGTGACACCTCCTCGGGCCGCAGGTAGACGTCGGCCTTGTGCTCGTCTTCGTTGATTTGCACGCTGCTGACCTGTGCGGGGCTGAGGGCGCGCTGGATGAAGAGGGGCTTGTTGGTGGTGTACTGGATGACGTCGATGTTTTCGTTGTGCAGCTCGCGAACGATGCCGTGGATGCGGCTGCCCTTGACCCCGACGCAGGCACCTACGGGGTCGACCCTGTCGTCGAGGCTCATGACGGCAATTTTGGCGCGTTCGCCCGGAAGGCGGGCGGCGCAGCACAGACGGATGACGCCTTCGGCAATTTCGGGGATTTCGCCCTCGAGCATACGTTGCAGGAACATGGGCGAGGTGCGCGACAGGTAGATTTTGGGGTTACCGTTGGTGTTGTCAACGCGGTCGATGACGGCGCGCACGGTGTCGCCCTTGTGGAAGAAGTCGCGGGGAA
>CALZMA010000132.1 GCA_945788445.1 uncultured Bacteroidales bacterium
ACGGGGGCGGTGCCCACGGGCATGCCGTTGGCCTCGCAGGGGTCCATGTCGGACGCGGCGGAGAAGAAGGTCGTGTACTGCCCGCCGTAGCGGCGCACCACGAGGTTTGCGTGGAGGTCCTCCACGGTGGCCTCGGCGAGGCAGAGGTCGCACTGCGGGCCCGAGCCGATGGAGTTCATGCCCAGGTAGACGGGGAAGATTTCCCCGAGCAAGCCTTTCGAGATGGAGAAAAGCGCTCCGACCACCACGCGGCTCTGGAGGTGGAGCGTGCGGCCGTTGTCCTCCTCGATGTAGCCCGTTCCGGCGGGTGCGGCCACGGGTGCGGCGGGCTGGGGCATGGCGGGCTGGGGTGCGTAGCCGCCGATTTGCGTGGAGCCTACGGGCGAGGGGGCCGTCTGGGCCGGGGCGAGGCCCTCACCCACATAGGTGCGGTTGTCCACCTCGGCCGAGCGGGAGTAGAAGTCGGCCAGCGAGCTGGCGCCGGCCGGGGAGGCCTGGCCGGGTTGGGGAGTGGAGTAGTCCACACCGGGAACGATGGTTTTGTTTTGTGACATAGCGGGAGCGTGGTTCGGGAAGGGAGGCTTGCGCCTTGTGCCGCGGGGGTTAGCCGAGGCGGAAGGTGAGGAGCGTGTAGCCCATCTGGAGCTTGTCGCCGGGCTGCAGCGTCACGGCCTGTCCCTGCTTGATGGGTTTGCTGTTGACGTAGACGGGGTTTTCGTTTTTCGCCGATGTAATCTGGTAGGTGCGCTGCGGGCCGTTCTGGGTCACGCGGATGGCGGCGTGGATGCGGCTCATGGCGATGTCGGGGGTGAGCTTGAGCTGCGCGTTGCTGTCGGAGCTGTTGCGACCCACGGTGGCCTGTCCCGCGGCGGGGAGCATGACGGAGCCGGCGGGCATTCCCTGGAAGACCATGTCGAAGTAGGCCTTCTTGGGCAGCTGGAGTTCGCGCACCACCTTGGTGCCGGGGCCCTGCATGGCGGGCTGGAGGCCGGCCACCACGCGGGTCTTGTTGTCGACGCCCGTGGGGAGCGAGGCATTGCCGCCGGTGGGCTGTGCGAGGGTAGTGGAAGCGCCGAGGGTGCCGGGGGTGGCGGGCGCTATGTCGCTCGTGTTGGGCACGGGGCCTGCGCCGATGCCCATGGCGGCTGCGGCGTCCTCGTTGAGCGTGATGTTCTGTTCCTTATTGTTGCCGCCGTTGTTGAGCACTTCGCTGAAGGCGGTGGTGAAGCCGCATTTCGGGCAGCGGAACTGCTTGGGAGGGCGGCGCTGGAGGTCGAAGCGGCGGTTGCAGGAGGGACAAGTAATGATCATAGTCAGTGGGGGAATATTAGATGAAAGGGAAAAGGGACTTCGCGCCGCGCTGCGGGGCCTGGGGTGGGCGGGGCGAGGGGGAAGTCCGCGGGAAAAGCTATTTCACGTAGACGAGTACCATGCTGTCGTCGAACTTGCCCATCATCTGCGGGTGCTGTCGGCCGTCGGTATCGTTGATGACGCGCGGGTTCACGTAGTTGAAGAGTTCGCGGGCCGTGATCTTGCGGTCGCGGTTCTGGTCTGCCTGTCCGTTGAAGGCTTCGAGGAGGCGTTCCACGAAGAAGGAGTTGCGCATGGTGCGGCTGGCCCAGGAGGGTTCGTCGGGCCGGCTCGAGGCATAGATGAGCACGGAGGTGTTGTCGGTGGGGCGTGCGAGGCGTTCGCCCTGCGGCAGGGTGAGTCCGCCCGAGTAGCACGACATGGCGAGGATGATTTTCCTTCGGGCCTTGGCCTTCTGCATGATGCGCTGCACCTCGTTGTAGGTGATGACGCTGCTCATGTCCTTCGTCTCCCAGCAGGTGAGTCCGCCCTGGAAGCCGTGGCCGATGTAGGCGAAGATGATTTCGTCCTTGGCCGTCGACTTGGAAAACTCCTGCTGGAGCACGCGGAGGATGTGGTCGCGCGTGGCGTTCTCGTTGAGGAGCATGAACACGTGGCTTCCGTTGTAGTCGTGGAAGAAGTGGGAGATGGCGCGGGCGTCGGCTGCGGAGCACGGGAGGTCCGGTGCGATGTTCGGGTACTTGTAGTGGTCGATGCCCACAGAGACCACGTAGGTCTTCTGGGCCAAGCCCTGGAGTGCGCCCAGGAGGAGCAGCAGGGCGAGGGAGAGGCGGGAGAGGAGTCGGTTCATAGAGCGGAAGGGTTGGGCGGTGCGGCCCGGCGTGGGCTGCGCCTTTATAAATATAGACTACTTTTTCTCCACAAACTTACACCGGCAGCTGCCGTTGGGGCAGCGTCCCTCGGCGAGGATGTTCTCGTAGAGGCGGGCGCCGAAGTGGAAGCCGCACTTGGGGCAGCAGTATTTGGTCTGGAAATACTTGTCGTTATCGAGGCGCTCCTGCACGATGTTCTTGCCCTTGAGGTTCACGAGCGAGAAGCCCACGACGAGGACGAGGAGGGAGAACACACCCTTGACCACGGCACCCATCGTCGCGTCGCCGAGAAAGTCGGCGGGGATGACCGTGAAGAGGAGCGTGCCGAGCACACCGCTTACGGAGAGGACCGACATGCGGAGGATGTTGAGCGTGCCGTTGCTGTTCTCGAGCTCCGTGCGGCGGCGGTTGTAGTTGATGTAGACGTTGCGGAGGTGGCCGATGGCGACTGTCTCTACCTTGGGCTGGGGCGGGGGTGTCTGCTTGATGAGGTCCTTGATGTGGAAGGTGGTGGTGGCGCCCACGCGGACGAGGGTGTTGGGGCCCACGGGGGTCGGCTTCGTGATGCGGTGGAAGAGGCCGTCGTTGCCGAGGAGCCAGGTACCGTTGGTCGAGTTGTAGTCCGTGAGGGTCATCTGCTTCGTCTGCTCGTCGAGACGGAAGATGGCGTGCTTGCGGCTGATGCTCGCTTCGCTGAGCGGAAAGGGCTGGTTGCCCTGTTTTCCTATGATTATTTCCATTGTGGTAGAGTTATTTCTGCGGTTGTTCCGCCTCCTCTTCGTGGAGGATGCGCAGGAAGGGCTTGGGTATGTAGGCGGTGAAGATGGTGCCGAGGCCGTCGATGCGGATGGCCACGCGGGTCTGGCCGCGCAGGCGGGCCACCCGGCCGCGGAGTCCGGCAAACTTGCCCTGCGTGATTTCCACCTCCATGCCGAGCTTGAACTGTGCCTCGGCCAGGGGCACGAAGCACTTGTGGTCGTCCTCCACGGCGTGCCACTGCATGAACTGCTCCATCTGGTCGTCGGGGATGACGAGGGGCCGGCGGGCCTTGACGGTGGTGCCGCTGGCGAGGGTGCGTTCGGCGGAGACGAAGTAGAAGTGGAGGAAGTCGGGTCCTGCGGGTGCCGTGTGCAGGCGGAGGCGGGCTTCCGTGCTGCGGGCGAAGAGGAGGTTCGGCACGAGCGAACGCTCCACGGTGCGCTTCTGGCCGTTCACCTCGCGCACTTCCTTCACGCGGGGGCAGAAGGTTTCGATGCCCTCCCTGCGGAGGATTTCGTTGCCCTTCACCTCCTGGCCGTAGGCGGCGCGGAGCAGGAACCAGCGGCGGTCGCCGGCGGCGGCATCGGGGGCCGGACAGTCGGCGGGACTGTTTTTCCGGTCGGCGGGATTGGAAAACCGGTCGGCGGGACTGGAAAACCGGTCGGCGGAGTTGTCCGTAGGTTCTGCGGTCTGTGCGGCGGCGGGGAAGTCGTGGCGGGGCTCGTTCATGGTTCGGCTTGAGCGGCTGGGGCTCTGTGGTGTGTTTTTTCTCGTGTGCGCGTCTGCGTGCGCGAGGATATAATAGGGGGACACCCCTTATCCGCGCGGGGCGGAAGCGGGGAGGGCGTCGAGGGTAAGTTCGGCGACAGGGACGTAAGGTCCCGGGGTCGGAATCCCATTAGTCAATGAGTCCAAAAGAGTGGAATGTTGTTGAGTCCCAATGTTTTTTGGGAGCATTCTGTGTTTGCGGCGCGAGAGAAAGGGGACTTTTGCCGCACGGTATGTTGGGCCACGGCGGAGCAGGCAGTCGGTTGCTCGGGGCGTGGTGTATGGGCCGCAAATGTAAGAAGAAAACCGCGAAGGAGTAATAAATTTTCTAAAAAATTTGGCCTTATTTTTATATTTAGGTGGTTAATCGGGAGTAAGGGCGTGACAAAACGGCGGTGGCGTGCAGTTCGATCTGTTGTT
>CALZMA010000133.1 GCA_945788445.1 uncultured Bacteroidales bacterium
GCATCTTCGGTCCTACCAAGGACTACGAGTGCCACTGCGGCAAGTACAAGCGCATTCGCTACAAGGGCATCGTCTGCGACCGATGCGGCGTAGAGGTCACGGAGAAGAAAGTGCGCCGCGAGCGTGCCGGTCACATCCAGCTCGTTGTGCCCGTGGCACACATCTGGTATTTCCGTTCCCTGCCCAATAAGATGGGCTACCTCCTCGGCATCCCCACCAAGAAGCTCGACTCCATTATTTATTATGAGCGCTACGTGGTGATCCAGCCCGGCGTGCTCGGCGACGAGTTTGCCGTGAACGACCTGCTCACCGAGGACGAATACCTCGAAATCCTCAAGCGTCTGCCCAAGGACAACCAGTATCTCGAAGATACCGACCCCAACAAGTTCATCGCCAAGATGGGTGCCGAGGCCGTCTACGACCTCCTCACGCGCATCAATCTCGACGACCTTTCCTACGAACTGCGCGCCCGTGCCAATTCCGACACCTCCGTGCAGCGCAAGACCGAAGCCTTGAAGCGCTTGCAGGTAGTTGAGTCGTTCCGCGCCAGCAAGGACCGCAACCGTCCCGAGTGGATGATCATGAAGGTCATTCCCGTCACGCCGCCCGAACTGCGTCCGCTCGTGCCCCTCGATGGCGGCCGTTTCGCCACTTCCGACCTCAACGACCTCTATCGCCGCGTGCTTATCCGCAACAACCGCTTGAAGAGACTCTTGGAAATCAAGGCCCCCGAAGTCATTCTGCGCAACGAAAAGCGTATGCTTCAGGAAGCCGTCGACAGCCTCTTCGACAACTCCCGCAAGAGCAGCGCCGTGAAGAGCGACAGCAACCGCCCCCTCAAGTCCCTCTCCGACTCGCTGAAAGGTAAACAGGGCCGTTTCCGTCAGAACCTCCTCGGTAAGCGTGTGGACTATTCCGCCCGTTCCGTAATCGTTGTAGGTCCTGAACTGAAAATGGGCGAATGCGGTCTGCCCAAGCTCATGGCAGCCGAGCTTTACAAGCCGTTCATTATCCGTAAGCTCATCGAGCGCGGCATTGTCAAGACCGTTAAGAGCGCGAAGAAGATTGTAGACCGCCGCGAGTCCGTGATTTGGGATATCCTCGAACACGTCATGAAGGGCCACCCCGTGCTCCTCAACCGTGCCCCGACGCTTCACCGCCTCGGTATACAGGCTTTCCAGCCCAAGATGATTGAAGGCAAGGCCATTCAGCTCCACCCGCTGGCATGTACCGCGTTCAACGCCGACTTCGACGGTGACCAGATGGCCGTTCACCTTCCCCTCAGCAACGAAGCCATTCTCGAGGCGCAGATGCTCATGCTTCAGAGCCACAACATCCTCAACCCCGCCAACGGTGCGCCTATCACCGTGCCCTCGCAGGATATGGTGCTCGGCCTTTACTACATCACCAAGCTCCGTCCCGGCGCGAAAGGCTCCGGCCTCACCTTCTACGGTGCCGAAGAAGCCATCATCGCCTTCAACGAGCGCCGCGTAGACGTGCATGCCCCCGTTAAGGTGATGGTAGATGATGTAGATGAGGAAGGCAACATCTATAAGCACCTCGTCGAGACCTCTGTGGGCCGCGTTATCGTCAACGAGATTATCCCCGTCGAAGTAGGTTATGTCAATACCATTATCTCTAAGAAGTCCCTGCGCGACATCATTTCCCGCGTCATCAAGACCGTGGGTATGGCACGCGCCTGCGAGTTCCTCGACGGTATCAAGAACCTCGGTTACCGCAAGGCCTACGAAGGCGGTCTGTCGTTCAACCTCGACGATATCATCATTCCTGCCGAAAAGGCAGACATCGTGAAGCGCGGTAACGAGGAAATCGACCAAATCACGATGAACTACAACATGGGTTTCATCACCGACAACGAGCGTTACAATCAGGTAATCGATACTTGGACGCACGTCAATACCGACCTGAAAAAGACCCTCATGAAGCAGATGACCGAAGCCGACCAAGGTTTCAACGCTGTGTTCATGATGCTCGACTCGGGTGCCCGTGGTAGTGCCGACCAGATTGCCCAGCTCGCCGGTATGCGTGGTCTTATGGCCAAGCCCCAGAAAGCCGGTGCCGAAGGCGCGCAGATTATTGAAAACCCGATTCTTTCTAACTTTAAGGAAGGCATGTCCGTGCTCGAGTACTTTATCTCTACGCACGGTGCCCGTAAGGGTCTTGCCGATACCGCCTTGAAGACGGCCGACGCCGGTTACCTCACCCGCCGTCTCGTAGACGTTTCCCACGATGTCATCATCACCGAGGAAGACTGCGGCACGCTGCGCGGTCTCGTCTGCACCGCCCTCAAAGACGGCGACGAAATCATTTCCTCCCTCGGCGAGCGCATTCTCGGCCGCGTTTCCGTTCACGACATTATCCACCCCGCCACTGGCAAGCTCATCGTTGCCGCAGGCGAGGAGATTACCGAACCGATTGCCGCCGAAATCGAGGCATCGCCCATCGAAAGCGTAGAAATCCGCTCCGTCCTCACTTGCGAAAGCAAGCACGGCGTCTGCATGAAGTGCTACGGCCGCAACCTTGCCACCAGCCGCATGGTGCAGAAAGGTGAAGCCGTCGGCGTTATCGCGGCGCAGTCTATCGGTGAGCCGGGTACGCAGCTTACGCTCCGTACGTTCCACGCCGGTGGTATCGCCAGCAACGCCGCAGCCAATGCCACGATCGTAGCCAAGAGCGACTGCCGCGTAGAATTCGAGGAACTCCGCACCGTGGACACCGTTGCCGAAGACGGCACGGCAGGCAAGGTCGTGGTAGGCCGTTTGGCAGAGGCACGCTTCGTCGACGAGCACACCGACATCGTTCTCTCCACGCAGAACGTGCCCTACGGCTCGCAGCTCTTCGTTTCCGACGGGCAGACGGTTGCAAAAGGCACGCTCATTGCCAAGTGGGACCCCTTCAATGCCGTCATCGTAACCGAAACGCCCGGTGTCATCCAGTTTGAAGATGTAGAAGAAGGCGTAACCTTCCGCGTAGAGGAAGACGAAGCCACCGGCTTGCGCGAGCGCATCGTCATTGAAAGCCGCGAAAAAGGCCGCGTGCCTTCCGCCCACGTTATGAGCGAGAACGGCGAACTGATTCGCACCTACAACTTCCCCATCGGCGGCCACATCGTTGTAGAAGACGGTCAGAAGCTCAATGCCGGCGACGTGCTCATCAAGATACCGCGTGCCGTAGGTAAGGCAGGCGACATCACGGGCGGTCTGCCCCGTGTCACCGAACTCTTCGAAGCGCGCAACCCGAGCAACCCCGCAGTGGTTTCCGAAATCGACGGCGAAATCACGATGGGCGACATCAAGCGCGGCAACCGCGAAGTGGTTGTCACCTCCAAGCTCGGCGAGCAGAAGAAGTATCTCGTGCCCCTCTCCAAGCAAATCCTCGTTCAGGAGAACGACTACGTGCGTGCCGGCACGCCGCTTTCCGACGGCAGCATCACGCCCTCCGATATCCTCGCTATCCAAGGTCCTACCGCAGTGCAGGAATACATCGTCAACGAAGTTCAGGACGTGTACCGCTTGCAGGGTGTGAAGATCAACGATAAGCACTTCGAGGTTATCGTGCGCCAGATGATGCGCAAGGTTCAGATCAACGACCCCGGCGACACGCGCTTCCTCGAGCAGCAGATTGTCGACAAGCTCGACTTTGCCGAAGAGAACGACCGCATCTGGGGCAAGAAAGTCGTGACCGATGCAGGCGACAGCACCACGATGAAGCCCGGTATGATTGTAACGGCCCGCAAGCTGCGCGATGAGAACTCCCAGCTCAAGCGTCGCGACCAGCGCCTCGTAGAGGCACGCGATGCCGTGGCTGCCACCTCCACGCAGATACTCCAGGGTATCACGCGTGCCGCCTTGCAGACCAAGAGCTTCATGTCAGCCGCCTCCTTCCAAGAGACCACCAAGGTGCTCAACGAAGCCGCCATCAGCGGTAAGACCGACTACCTCGAAGGCATGAAGGAGAACGTCATCTGCGGTCACCTCATTCCTGCCGGTACTGGCTTGCGCGAATTCAGCCGCATCGTTGTGGGCGACATCGAAGACTACGACAAGATCAATAAGGAGAAAGAAGATAAAGAATAACCTT
>CALZMA010000134.1 GCA_945788445.1 uncultured Bacteroidales bacterium
ACGATCGCGACGCTTTCCGCGTGATGGGCAAGTGGCTGAGCGACCTTCCCGAAGGCTCCACGGGCAAGTACGCCATGGTGGGCTTCCGTGTGGGCAACACCCTCAGCGATAGCGGTACCGTAAGCCGCGGCGTGTGCGAAAACGACGAGAACAACCACCTCACCTCCGTAGTGGAGCGCACCAAGATCCAGCGCTTCGACGGCGTAGTGAAGTATCTGGACGAAAACGACGAGTGGGTGGCTATCCCCGACACCACTCCCGTTTCCATGAACTTCTGGGGCTTCACGCCCGACTACTTTGCGCACAGCGTAGAGTTCTTCAAGACGTTCCTCTCCGACCCCGCCAACATGAGCAACCTCAAGAGCGAGTTCTTCATCCCCTTGATGGTCGACAAACTCATCAAGGACGGCGTAGCCACCTGCGAAGTGCTCGACACCACCTCCAAGTGGTTCGGCGTGACCTATCCCGAGGACCGTCCGGGCGTAGTGGAGAAATTCCAGAAGCTCGCCGACGACGGCGTATATCCCGAAAAGATGTTCTAAACCCCACGGTTTAGCCTCACAAGTTGAGCGCCCGTTCGACCGCCACCCCGCGTGGAGCGTCGAACGGGCGCATTTTGTTGTGAGGTTTCGCCGGTTTCGCCGGCGCTTCCCCTCCGCGAAACTGTAAGCCCCCCCCTTCATCCCCCGCCTTCCGCCCTCCATTCTTCCAGGTCCTGATGTCATCCCCATTCCCGTTATTCTCAGTTCCACCCTCCTTGGAGGGCCCGGGGCAAAGAGAAGCGTGGAGCGTGCCAACCCGCCCTCCACAGCACCGATTATAACCTTTCGGGTGTAAAACGCTGCGATTGCCTTTATTTTATACCCGAACGGCTATAATTATCCAGGATTGTGTTACATTTGCCCCCGAAAAGGTATAAAACTATGGCCAACAACATCGCTGCAACCTTGAAGGCACTGCGCAAGAAGTACAACATGACGCAAGAAGACCTCTACATCAAGTCGGGGTTGGGCCTTCGCTTTATTCGGGAACTGGAGCAGGGAAAAGAAACCTTGCGCTTGGACAAGGTAAACCAGCTCCTCGATTTTTTCAACTACGAAATGGTGGCAATGCCCAAGAAGAGAAATGATGAAACGCGCGAAGATATTCTATAAAGACCGCCTTGCGGGCATACTGACCGAGCACGATGCGGGCTACACCTTCCGATACCTCAACGACTACCTTGCCGAGAAGGATGCCCATGCCGTCAGTCTCACCCTGCCCCTGCGTCCTGCGCCCTACGAGAGTCCCGTGTTGTTCCCCTTCTTCGATGGTCTCATTCCCGAGGGCTGGTTGCTCGACATAGCCCTGAAGGAGGCCGACGTCAGCGTGCTCGACCGCATGTCGTTGATCCTGCTGTGTTGCAAAGACTGCATTGGTGCCGTGCGTGTGGAGGAAATGGAAGGAAAGGAGGTGGAAGATGAATAGGTGTCTCTGCTGTTACGAACCGTTGGGCGCTGACGAACAGGTGATGCACGCCTCTTGCGTCCACAAATTCTTTGGTGTACACGAACTTCCCGCCTTCGACTACACCCTCGACCACTTGGGGGAAATGGCAAGGCAGATTATCCATGACCAGACCTCGCTGACCGGTGTGCAACCTAAACTTTCGCTCCACTTGAGGGAGATGGAGGGGAGCAAACGCCTCACGATTGTCGGCCTGTGGGGCAGATACATCTGTAAACCCCAGACTCCCCATTTCGAACGTCTGCCCGAAGTGGAGGACTTGACCATGCACTTGGCCGAGGCGGTAGGGATACGGACTGTGCCGCATACATTGATGCCCATGGCCGACGGTTCGTTATGCTATCTCACCGAACGCATTGACCGGACCGAGACTGGCGATAAAGTGGCGATGGAAGATTTGTGTCAGCTCTGCGAAAGGCAAACTGAACACAAGTATAAGAGTAGCTATGAGCGCGTGGGGAAGGTAATCAGCCTTTATTCCGCAGTACCAAAGATGGATTTGACCGCCTTCTTCGAGGTAGTGCTATTCTCCTGGCTGACGGGAAACAACGATATGCACTTGAAGAATTTCTCACTCTATGCTCCGAACGGAAAAGACTTCCGGTTCACGCCAGCCTATGACCTTCTGAATGCAGTCTTGGTCAATCCCGCCGATACGGAGGAGCTTGCTCTTACGCTCAACGGGAAGAAGAAAAAACTAAAGAAGGCGGATTTTCTGCAGGCTGCCCAAACGGTAGGCCTGCCTCCCCAGATTGTGGACCGATTGCTGAAAAAGTACCACCGCCTCCTGCCTTCCATGCAGGAGTGGGTAGCCCGTTCCTTCCTGTCAGACCCTCAGAAAGAAGCCTACGCCGCCCTGCTCTCCCAGCGCCTTCAGCGTTTGGAGGAGTAGGCGAGGATTTTGGTGTGAAGCCTGTGGCGCGTCCGCCGACTCCCTCTGCTGCGTAGCTGTCCCCCCGATGCCACCCCGTGACTCCTACGCCCTTACCCCCGTCAGCAGGCTGCTGGCGCGGGGGAGGAAGCGGCGGAGGAGGTAGAAGAGAAGGAGGGAGAGGGCGGTGGCGAGGGCTGCCGCGAAGAGGAGGGTGAGAAGTTGCAGGGGCAGGGGCCAGGGGGCTGAAAGCGGGGCGAGTTTGCCGGCCAGGGGGAGGAGGAGAATGGTGTGGCAGGCGTAGAGGAAGAAACTGCTTTGCGAGAGGAAGGGCGAGGGGCTGTGGCTGCGGCAGAAGCGGCCGGCTGCGTGGAGAGCGAGGACCATGGCGCCCAAAATGTAGAGCTGTTGGAAAAGGTTGTCTAATAGAGGAATAAATCCCGCCGAATGGGGAAGGTTTTCTGCCGACTTGGCAAGGGGGTCTGCGGACGGGGGAAGGAGTCCGGCCAATAAGGGTATTTCATCTGCCGAACGCGAAGCGAGGCAAAGCCCCGCGAGCGCCAAGGGCGTAATGATGGCGGCGGGGAGCGCGAGGGGGCGCGTCAGCGCCAGGGGCTCTTTTTCGTGGAGGCTGCACCAGGCACCCAGACTGAAGAACCAGAAAGCGTTGAAGTCAAGGCCGAAGAAGTTGGGCCAGAGTTTTGCGTAGTACACCCCGCCGAGGAGCAGCAGGCCCAGCCCCCAACGGAGCCGCAGCAGCGGCCGGAGGAGCGGCGAGAGGAGCGTGACGACGATGAGGTTGCGCACGAACCAGAGCGGCAGGAGCACGGGGGCCGTGGTAGCGCCCACGGCCTGCCCCCACACGTTTTCCGTGGCTGCCCCGTTGATGCGGGCGTCCCAGAAGAGGTGGAGCGAGAAGGGAATTTGGAGCGGCTGTCCGCCGAGGCAGTCCTTCAGCGCGTAGAGCGCGAAGGCCAGGACGTTCCACGCGAGGTAAGGCAGCAGCAGCGTAGAGACGCGGCGGCGGAACTTCGTCCGGTAGTCCAAGAGCGTAGGACGGGGCTTCCGGTAGAAGAAGAGGAAACCCGAGATGGCGAAGAAGAGCGGCACGGCAAAGGACGTGAAATCCTTGCAGAGCCAGGTGGCCCACAGGTCGAGCCCGGGCGAGGCCGAAGCCTGCCATACAGAACCGTAGACGTGGATGAGCACGACGAGAAAGGCAAGGGGAAAGCGGAGGGCGGAGATATAGTTCACGGCGGGACGTTGCACGCGCGGCGCAGGCAGGGAGATTGTGCGCAAGGCGCGCGGGTGGGGAGTTGTAATGGGGATAAAATAGAGATGAGGCTACAAAGTCACGTGCCAAGAGCGAGTCTTCAGTCCGTAACTTCGTAACCTCATCGTTCAATGCTTCAAGTCGTGTGCAGCGCGCGGGGCGTTGCACAGCGCGATTAACCGATGGTGAGGAGCGTAGTGCCTTCCATCACGCTGTCGCCTGCAGCCACGCAGATACCCGTTACGGCACCGTCGGCCTCGGCCGTGATGTTGTTTTCCATCTTCATGGCTTCGAGAACGAGCACCGTTTCGCCCTTCTTCACAGCCTGGCCTTCAGCCACCAGAATTTTCGTAACGACACCGGGGAGCGGAGCCTTCACGGGCGTGCCGGCGCCGGGACCGCTCTTGGCGGCAGGTGCGGCAGCCGCGGGTGCAGCTGCGGG
>CALZMA010000135.1 GCA_945788445.1 uncultured Bacteroidales bacterium
GAGCGTCATCACGCAGAGGGTGAAAAGATAACGTAAAGTAATAGTTCTTTTCATAACGTTTAAGTTTTTAGTTATACTTGTTGATTTTTGAAAGTTCGCTATAAGAGGTCCGCCGGGCGGAAGTGTAAAGAGACGACTGCTTAGTTTTGCGTCTATGATTACGCCGCAAATGTACAAAAAAGCGAAAAGTAGCCTAACAAAAAGCGTATTTTTTCTCTAAAAAGATAAAATTTTTCCTTTTTGCGGCCCCTTTCGCCCTCGAACTGGCACAAAAGAGCCTAAAATGTGTACAACTGAAGCCCTGCCGCGGGCTATACGCTCGGGAGCGAGTGGCCGTTGATTTTGCGGTAAAGGTCGAGTGCATAAATATCCGTCATGCCCGAAAGGAAGTCCAGGACCGCCATGAGCCGGTGTCCGAGGCGCGGGTGGTGGACCTCGTACTGCGAAGGCACCTGCGCCAGGAGCAGCTGCGAATAAGCCTTTGCGGGATAGAGCACCGCATCGGTGAAGAGCGAGAGCAGCGTGTAGATGATGCGGTAACCGGCCAGGTCCACGTCTGTCACCTCCTTGCAGCGGTAGATGCGCGTGGCCGCCACCTCCTCGCAGTGGCGGTAGGCACCGAGCAGGCGCGGCGGCAGGTGGTCTATGAGCGAGCCCTGGAAAGTGCCCGCCAGGATTTCCGCCTCGTGTTCGACGAAGGTGCGCACGCAGGCCCGCTCGAGCGCATTGATGACGCAGGAACGGTAGTAGACGATGCGGTCGTCGGTGTCGGTCTCGTAGCCGTAGCTTTCGGTGAGGCGGCTCGCCTCACCGGGCTCGAAGAAGGCGAGGAAGAGTTCGGCTGTCTGCTCGTCGGAGAGCAGGCGGAGCTTGTGTGCGTCCTCGATGTCCATGATTTCGTAGCAGATGTCGTCGGCCGCCTCCACGAGGTAGACCAGCGGGTGGCGTGCATAGCGCACGGAGAGTCCGGCGGCATCGGCCTCGAGGCATTCGATGCCCAGCTCGCGGGCGATGGTGAGATAGGTGTGGCGCTCCGGCTCGAAGAAGCCGAACTTCGGTTTCGCCACGGCCCGCTCCGATCCGTAGGGATACTTCACGACGGCGGCCAGCGTGGCGTAGGTCATCACGAAGCCCCCGCGGCGGCGGCCGTTGAAGCGGTGGGTGAGGAGGCGGAAGGTGTTGGCGTTGCCGTCGAAGCGGGTGAAGTCGAGCCACTCCTGCTCCGAGAGCTCCTGCCCCCCGGGACTGACGTAGCGGCGCAGCGGACTGCCCTCGCCCTCGGAGAAGAAGGTGCGTATGGCCCGCTCGCCCGAATGGCCGAAGGGCGGGTTGCCCAGGTCGTGGGCGAGGCAGGCGGCACTGACTATGGCCCCCATGCCCGTGATTTCGGTCTGCTCCAGCCCGGGGTGGAGCCGCACGAGCTCGCGCGCCACGTCGGTGCCGAGCGAACGCCCCACGCTCGACACCTCGAGGCTGTGGGTGAGGCGGTTGTGCACGAAGATGCTGCCCGGGAGGGGAAACACCTGGGTCTTGTTCTGCATGCGGCGGAAGGCGGCGGAGAAGATGAGTCGGTCGTAGTCGCGCTGGAACTCCGTGCGGCGCTCCTCGAGCGGGCGGGGAGCGTTCGACTTGCCGTAGCGGCGCGAGGAAATGAGGGTTTGCCAGTTCATCGGGCGGAGGTTTTAGAAGTTTCGGGCAGAAGCGGCACTGCGCCGCGGCCCATGGGCACAAAAATAGCGATTTCTGTATTTTCAAACCCAAAGAAGGGATTGTTTATGCCAAAAGATGTACTTTTGCTCCCTAAAATCCCATACTTTCACGATGAAAATCAAAATCGTAAACCGCTCCGGCCACCCCCTGCCCCACTACGCCACGGCGCAGAGCGCGGGCATGGACTTGCGCGCCAGCCTCCCGGAGCCCCTGGTGCTGGCCCCGATGGAGCGCCGCCTGGTGCCGACGGGCCTCTCCGTCGCCCTGCCCGAAGGCTACGAGGCCCAGGTGAGGCCGCGCTCGGGCCTGGCGCTCAAACACGGCATCACGCTGCTCAACGCCCCGGGCACCATCGATGCCGACTACCGCGGCGAAATCGGCGTCATCCTCGTGAACCTCTCCACCGAGCCCTTCACGGTGAACGACGGCGACCGCATTGCCCAACTCGTGGTGGCCCGCTACGAACAGGCCACGTGGGAACCCGTGGAATGCCTCGAAGAGACGGAACGCGGCGCCGGCGGCTTCGGCCACACCGGACGGTGACGCCCCGCCCCACTCCTATTATATATATAGTATGTCACGCCTTTGCACTTACCTCTCCCTCTGGCTCCTCGCCGCGCTGCTGTACTCCTGCAGCCGCCCGGCGCCGCAGCTGTCCGCACCGCCCGCGGCCTTTCACCGCCGCCCGGCGGCCAAGGCGGCGAAACTGGCCGTGGGGCCCAAGATGGACTACGAGGACCAAAGGAAGTTTGACAAACTCTTCCTCGAAGCGGTGCGCCAGAAGCAGATGGAGCACATCGACGCCGAGTACGAACTCCTCGAGGCCGCACTCGCCATCGAGCGCGACGCGCCCGAGGCACTCTACGAGCTGGGCGTGATCAAGCTCTCCTGCACGGCCTACTCCGACACCCTCGCCCGCGCCGAAGGCGACAGCCTGCTGCGGCGCGCGGCCGCCCTCGACCCGGGCAACCTCTTCTACAAGGAAACGCTGGCCATCTACCTGGCCAACACGGCACGCTTCCGCGATGCCATACGCCTCTACGAGGAAATCGCCGACACGCAGACCGACACGGAAACCCTGGTGACCCTGGTGTGGCTCTACAAGACGAGCGGCGACTACCCCGGGGCCATCCGCACCCTCGAACGCCTCGAACGCCTCGAGGGGCGCAGCGAGGCGCTGAGCATGGAGAAGTTCCAGACCTACCTGGCCATGAAGGACAACGAGCACGCCTACCAGGCCATCGAGGACCTCTGCGCGGAATATCCGCTGGACCTCCGCTACCGCGTGCTGCTCGGCGACCTCTACGACCAGAACGGCTACCACGAGCGGGCCCTCGACATCTACCGCGACGTGCTCACCGCCGACCCGGAGAACAGCTACGCGCAGCTCTCGCTCCTGGCCTACTACAAGGCGGCACGCGCCGACTCGCTCTACCTCGACCTGCTCCACCGCGTGGTGCTCAACCCGCGCACCCAGAGCGGGGCGCGCATCGAGGCCATGCGGGCCTACGCCGTGGACAACCTGAAGGCGGGGGCCCCTGCCGAACCCGTCATGGGACTCTTCCGGCAGGCACTCGACGAGCCGCAGGAAAACCGCGAGATGGCGGAACTCTGTGCCTACTACATGGTGGAACGGGGCATGCCGGCCGACTCGGTGATGAAGATGCTCTACCGCATTCTCGACATCGAACCCGACTACACCAAGGCGCGACTGCAAATACTCCAGATCCTCGTGCAGCGGGGCGACATGGGCCGCGTGGCGGAGGTCTGCCACGAAGGCGAACTCTACGACCCCTCGGAGGTGACTTTCTACTACTACGAGGGGGAGGCGCACTACCGCGCGGGGAAGAACGAGAGTGCCATACACACGCTGCAGCGCGGCGCGGAACGCATCGACGAGCAGACGGACCCGCTCATCGCCTCGGACATCTACGCGCTCCTGGGCGACGTGCTCCACGACAGCCGCCTCAACGAGGAGGCTTACCTGGCCTACGAGCGCTCCCTGGAGTTCAACCCCATGAACCTCTTCTGCCTGAACAACTATGCCTACTTCCTCGCCGTGGACGGCACGGAGCTGGAGAAGGCGGAGCGGATGAGCCGCCTCACCGTGGAGGCCCCGGGGGCCGACGCCACCTTCTTCGATACCTACGCCTGGGTCCTCTACCGGATGAAGGAGTACGAGAAGGCGCGCATCTATATCGACGAGGCGCTCCGCACCTTGCCCTTCACGGCGGAGAATGCGTCGGTCATCGACCACGCGGGCGACATTTATTTCTATTGCAAAGACCGCGCAAAGGCCGTAGAGTTCTGGCGCCGCGCCCTCGAGGTGTCGACCGACCGCGAACTCTCCCAGCAGCT
>CALZMA010000136.1 GCA_945788445.1 uncultured Bacteroidales bacterium
CCGGCGTTGAAGCGTGTGCCGTAGTGTTCGCTTTGCATGGTGCGCGAGCTGGTGCCCTGGTAGTAGCGGAGCGGCTGGTTGAGCAGATTGACTGCTTCGGCATAGACCGTCGTCTTGAAGTCGCGGCCGAAGGTATAGCTCAGGTTCAGGTCCAGGTAGTTCACCTTGTCGTAGTAGCGGTCGTAGAAGGCCGAGGCACCCATTTCGTCGATGAAGGCCGAAGCGAAGTTGTAGCTCAAGCGGGCGTTGAGGCCCCATTTCTCGAAGAAGAGCGAAGCGTTGGCCGTGTGTTCGGGCGAGCCCGGCATGCGCAGCCCCTTCTCGTTCTCGCGGCCCTCCACGTTGAAGTTCCGTACGCGCGAGTAAGTGTAGGTATAGTTCGTGTAGATGCCGAGACACTTGAGGGCCGGGGCGATGAAGCCGAAGTCGCGCTGGAAGGCCACCTCCACGCCGAGCAGGTCAGCGTTGCCCGAGTTGCGCGGCTGGCAGAACTTCGTGTACACATTGCCGTTCCACGTATAGTTGCGCAGCGTCTGGTCAACGATGATGTCGTTCACGCGCTTGTAGAACACGCCGCCGCTCACGAGGCCGATGCTCTTGAAATAATATTCCGCGTTGAGGTCGAAGTTGTAGCTGATGGTCGGTTTGAGTGCCGGGTTGCCGAGCGTGATTTCGTTGTCGTTGCGGTCGATGCTGATGTTCGGGGCCAGGGCCGAATACTTCGGGCGGGCAATGGTGTTGGTGAATGCGCCGCGCACCTTCAGGTCGCTGACGGGTTCCCACTTCACGAGCACCGAGGGCAGCACGTTGAGGTAGTTGTCGCTCTGGTAGTTCGTGCGTGTCGTCTGGTCGGCCACCGCGTCGTACTGGCTGCCCCTGTAGCGCACGTGTGTGTTCTCCACGCGCAGGCCCACCATGGCCTCCACCTTCTCGCCCAGCTGCTGGTCGAAGCGGAGGTAGCCCGCGCTCACCGTTTCGTAGGCCTTGTAGTTTGTGGCCAGTTCTTCTGCTACCTGTTCCTTTTCGAAGCGTGTAGGATCGTTGAGGTCGAGGCTTCCCACATATTCCTTGCTGACGAAGGAGCCCACCTGGTAGTTGTTGTCCGGCATGAAGTTGGAGCGCGTCTGGTTGGTGGCTGCGGCGAAGGAAGCGGCGTTGAAGGCATCCTCGTCGAGGGGCGTGTATTCGTAGAAGTCGATTACCTTCTCCTTGCTCTTGCGCACCACCTTGGCACCGAAGGAGAGCTTGTTGCCGTATAGACCGTGGCTGAGGGGCAGCTTGAAGTCCACCTTGGCCTTGAGGTCGCGTTCCATGATGTCCTCCTGCTGTTCGGTGAGTTCCTTCAGCGAGAACTGGTCGCTCAGCGTGAAGGTCGATCCCTCCTGCGGCGTGGCGATGGGCCAGCGTTCGTCCGAGAGGTCCAGGTCGAACTTCTGTTTCTTCAGCTGGTAGTCGATGTAGCGTTCGTTGGGTCTGTATTCCGAGGCTTGTGCATAGTTGAGGCTCCAGTCCATGCTCAGCGGGCCGAAGAGGTGTTCGCCGCCGAGGGTGAAGTCCATGGTGCGCTGCCGTTCCAGTCGGGCGTTGCGATTGTCGGGCGTGCCCGCCTTTGTCTGGATGCGCACGGTAGCCTTGCCGTTTTCCACGCAGTCGTCGCCGTCCATGTTGAAGTCCTTCAGCGTGAGTCGGTAGCGGTTCTCCCAGTCGTTGCGGTTGTTGAAGATACCCTTGAAGTTCAGTGTGTGGTTCTTGTTGATCTTGAAGTCAAGAGCGGCAGAGTAGCTCTGGCGTTCGCGGGTCACGAAGTACTGTCGCAGCTGGTAGTCCGTGATAGTTACCTTGCCCGTGTTCACGTCCTTGTCCCAGACAAACTCCACGTTGTCGCTGCCTGCGGGCGAGTTCTGGTACGAGGCCGCCAGCATCACGCCGAGGCGGTTGTCGAAGAAGCGCTGTCCGTAGGTGAGGCCCAGGTTGAGGTTCAGTTTTTCGCTCACGCAGTTCCAGCCCGAGCCCACGGTGGCCGTGAGGAAACGCTTGTAGGGCGAGTTTTTCGTCACCAGGTTGATGCTGCCGCCGATGGCATCGGCATCCATTTCGGGCGTCACCACCTTGTTCACCTCCACCATCTGGATCATGTCGGCGGGGATGAGGTCGAGCTGCACGTTGCGCGTGTCGCCTTCGGCCGAAGGCACGCGGTTGCCGTTGATGGTCACGCTGCTGAGGTCGGCCGAGGTGCCGCGTACCTGTCCGAAGCGCGCTTCGCCCTGGTCATACTGCACGTTGATGCCCGGGATGCGCTTCAGCGCGTCGCCGATGTTCGAGTCGGGGAACTTGCCCACTTGGTCGGCGCTCACCACGTTCGTCACGTTGAGGTTGTTCTTCTGTGTGTTGATGGCCTTGGCCTGTCCCGTGAAGCTGCCCCGCACCTCAGCTTCGCCCAGCGTGGTGCCGTCGTGGAGTTCGAGGTGGAGTTCGGCCGTATAGCCCGCCTTCACCTCCGCTGTCACTTCCAGCGGCGTGTAGCCCACGTAGCGCACGCGGACCTTGTAGGAACCAGGTTTCAGGTTGGCCAGTTTGAAGCGGCCTTCGGCATCGCTCACAGCCTTCACCTTGAGCGATTCGATTTCCACGAGCGCACCGGGCAACGCCAGGCCGTCGGCATCGCTGATGGTGCCGCTCACGGCACCGAGGCGGGCTGCGGTGGGCGAGACGGGGTCGGACGGGTCGGTGGCGGGAGTGCTTTCTAAGCATACGGACACTTCGGCCATTCTAACGGAGGAGGGGATCAGGGCTTCGGCGGCGTGGACCGAGCCGGCTGTCATCAGGACGGACAGGACCGTCAGCGTAGTTTTGTTCATACAGAAATCGGATTGTGTCGGTTTTGATGCTGCAAAAGTAGAGGGCCCGTGTTACAACGCTTTTTCCCTTCTGTTACATTGCCGCTACAATTCCGCGGCCCCGTACAACGTAACAATTTCTTCAAACAAATGTAGCTTCGGGGCAATGCCCGCCGCCCAACTTTGCACCCGCATTAACCCCTTATTTATATATAATATGTACTTCTCAATGAAACAAATTCTCTTCTCCCTCCTCCTCCTCCTCGTCTGCCCGTCGCTCCTTGCGCAGGACGCTGCGGGTTGGAAAGCGCTGAAAGGTCCGCTCACCTTCTTCATTGCCAACGACCTCGGGCGCAACGGCTACTACGAGCAGCGCCCCGTGGCCGAACTGATGGGCCAGATGGCCGATGTGGTCGGTCCCGAATGCGTCTTTGCCGCGGGCGACGTTCACCACTTCGACGGTGTGGCCTCCACCGCCGACCCGCTCTGGACAACAAACTTCGAGCTGGTTTATGCCCACCCCGAACTCATGATACCCTGGCACCCCATACTGGGCAACCACGAGTACCGCGGCAACACCCAGGCCGTGCTCGACTACACCCACGTTTCGCGTCGCTGGGAAATGCCCGCCCGCTACTACACAAAGACTTATACGAAGAAAGGCGTGAGCATCCGCTTCGTGCTGCTCGACACCACGCCGCTCATTTCGCGCTACCGCAAGGAGCAGGACCAGTACCCCGATGCTGCCGTGCAGGACGATGAGCGCCAGCTGGCCTGGGTAGACAGCGTGCTCACCGCGGCCAAGGAACAGTGGGTGGTAGTCATCGGCCACCATCCCATCTATGCCGTCACGGGCAAGGACACTGGCGAACGCACCGACCTCCAGAAGCGGCTCGACCCCATCCTGCGCCGCCACCACGTGGACCTCTACGTGGCCGGCCACATCCACAACTTCCAGCACCACCGTGCCGAGGGCTCGAAGATTGACTACGTGGTAAACTCTTCAGCCTCCCTCGCCCGTCCCATCCACGAGCAGCCCTCCGCCTCCCGCACCGACGGCCTCCAGTTTGCCTCCCCCAGCGAAGGCTTCGCCGTAGTGACCGCCACGGCCGACAAGCTCCGGCTTGCGTTCATCGGCAAGGAGGGCGAGACGCTGTGGAGCGTGGAGCGGTAGGGCGAGCCGCGCATCACCGCAGGAATAAGGTTATGAGG
>CALZMA010000137.1 GCA_945788445.1 uncultured Bacteroidales bacterium
AGGGCGTCGGCACGGCGCGTGGCAAGGGCACGGGCGGGCGAGAGGGAAAGTCCCTGCGGGTTCCGCTCCGCGTTGTCGGCCACGTTCGCCGCAATCCATGCCGCCAGGCCCGCCGCACCCCCGTTGCGCAGGGCCTCGTTCACCTCCGCGGGCAGTTGGCCGAAGTCGGTGCGCCAGGGCGTGAGGGCCTCGTAGGCCATGCGCGGCGAGAACACATATTTATAGACAAAGTCCTTCTGTTCCTCGTCGAGGCTCCCGGCCGTCTCGAGGTGGAGCGCCTGCAGGTGGCTGCGCAGCGTGGGCAGGGAGAAGTCGCGCAGGTCTTTCTCCGAGAGCGTCCCCAGCCAGCGGAGCGTCTCGCGCCGGGGAAATTCCTCGAGGAGGGCCTGCAGGTTGCGCCAGTTGCCGCAGGAGCGCACCACGAAGGGACGCACCTCGCTGAAGGGCAGCCCCGTGCGCTCACACCAGCGGAGCGTCTGTGCGGAGTCGGCAAACGAGGCCACGTAGGCTGCGCGCAGGGCATCTTCGTGCGCCAGCCGCCGGGCGTGGCGGGCGGCCGTTTCGGCACTCACCTGCGGCAGACGGGCCGAACCCTGCGGCGGAGTGACCGTGAAGTGTTCGGAGAAACTCTCCCCGCTCCCGTGCGTGAGCCGCACTTCGGCCCCGGTGGCCCCTGCGCGGATTTTGGCAAAGCCATAGTGCGTCCCGTCCGTGGCCCAGGCGATGAAGTCGCCCAGTCCCGTGCGGATGGAGGCCGTGCCCTGGCGGTTGGCCTGCGCCGTCTTCACGGTGAAGAACTCCGCGTAGTTGTAAATCTTGAATTCCACCCTTGCGCCGGGGCAGGGCTTGCCCGCAGCGTCCACCACGCGCACCTGCGTCAGGGCCGTGGCGGCGTAGTTGGGCGTCACGTTGATTTCGGTGAAACAGTCGTTTTGCGAAATGATTTCCTCCTCGCCCCGGTAGCGGCCGAACACCTTCGTGTGCATGAGCATGCCGCGCGAGGCCGGCTGGTTGAACCACCCGAGGTCCAGGACCGGCTCGGGCTCGCAGGCACCGAGGAAGTGCCACTGGCCGTCCACCCAGGCTTCGACCCAGGCGTGGTTGTCGTCGGTGTGTGCCCAGCGCGGCGTGTAGACCTGGCGGGCGGGGATGCCCACGGTGCGGAGGGCGGCCACCGTGAGCGTACTCTCTTCGCCGCATCGGCCCGTGGCGGTCTGCAGGGTGGCGAGGGGCGACGAGGTGCGGGCGTCGGAGGGCTTGTAGGTGACGTGCTCGTGGCACCAGTGGTTGATTTCCAGCACCGCCTCGCGCATCGTGAGTCCCGCCACGCGTTCCTTCAGTTCCTTGTAGTATTGCGGGCGGAAGCCGTCGAGGGCCTCGTTGTTCACCCGTGCGGGCAGTACGAAGTGGAGCCACTCGCGCTCGGGCACCTGCGGCCCCCAGGGGAGCTCGCGGCGGGCGCGGAGGGCACATTCGGCCTGCTGGCGGTGAAACTCCACGCTGTAGTTGGCCACGTCGGGCCAGGGCATGTAGGCATAGAGAAACTGGAGGGCCTCGAGGCAGTCGTCGGCCGCCTGGAGCTGCCGCAGGCTGTCGGTGAGGTGGATGGGCTCGAAGTCCGCGCCGCGCAGCATGAAGTCCTCGAGGGCGCGCTGGTTCGTTTGCGCCGTGGCCGACCACGCACCGCAGGCGAGGCAGAGGGCAAACACGTATTTTTTGTGCAGTTGCATAGGCTGTAAGAATGATTGTGCGGCAAATTTAAGCCGAAGCCCGCTGCGGCGAAAGGTTTTGGGCAAAGAAAATGACAAATCGTTCCGTTCCCGGCCACCGCCCCGGCCTTTCCCCCGAAAAATCGGCCTGCAAGGGGAAGAAAAGCAAAGAAAATCACGCGAAAACCTTGGTAGGCCCATAAAAAAGCCGTACTTTTGCCGCCGTTTAGAGTTCGAAGGGGCCAAACAAGAGGCTGCGGGTGCAGTCCGCCTCCCGAAGAAAACCGTTTATTACTAATTACTTTACATGTACGCAATCGTAGAGATTAACGGTCAGCAGTTCAAAGCAGAAGAAGGCAAGAAGCTCTTCGTGAACCACATCTGCGGTGCCGAAAACGGCCAGACTGTTGAATTTGAGAAAGTGTTGTTGATTGACAACAACGGCGAAGTGAAAGTGGGCGTGCCCACCGTAGAAGGCGCCAAGGTCGTATGCGAAGTGCTCTCTCCGCTGGTGAAGGGCGACAAGGTCCTCGTGTTCCACAAGAAGCGCCGCAAAGGCTATCGCAAGCTGAATGGCTACCGCCATCAGTTCACGGAGTTGACTATCAAGAACGTAATTGCTTAATCCTTAAAGTTTTAGAAAGAAATGGCACACAAAAAAGGTGTAGGTAGTTCTAAGAACGGCCGTGAGTCGGCTTCACAAAGATTAGGCGTTAAGATTTGGGGCGGCCAGGTATGCGTGGCCGGCAACATCATTGTTCGTCAGCGCGGTACCGTGCACTATCCCGGCAAGAACGTGGGTATGGGCAAGGACCACACGCTCTACGCACTCGTTGACGGCGTGGTATCGTTCCACCGCGGCAACCGCGACCGCAGCGTCGTGACCGTGACTCCCCAAGCTGAGGCTTAATATTCCTTCAAAAAGGATTTTCATTTAGAGCCCTACGAAAAAAAGCTACAGGCCGCTTTCCCGAGAGGAAGGCGGCCTGTTTTCGTCGTGTGCGGCCTACTCGCCGGCGAAGGCGGGCCGGCTCTCGTTGCCGTAGGCATCGACGGCGGTCACGGCATAGCGGCTGTGCCTGAGCGCGGGCAGGCCGAGGAGACGCGTGAACTCCGTGCGGGTGAGCCGGCGGGCAAGCAGGCAGTCGCCGTAGCGCGCGTCGAGGCGGTAGACGTTGTACGTGACGGGCGTGTCGTCGAGCACGGGCGCCCACTCGAGGTGCAGCGTCATGCCCTCCAGACGCTGGGTCACGCGCGGCGCGGCAGGAGCGACGGAGTCGGCCCACGTCATGGCCGGCACCAGGGCGGGACGGCGGTAGAAGTCGGCCGAGAGCCAGTCCAGCAGGCCCTTGTGGTTCTCCAGGAGGTATTTGGCACGGAAAAACGCCTGTCCGCCCAAGCCTTCGGCGCGCGCCACGTTCATCTGGCGGCGCACGGTGACCAAGGGCCAGTCCTTCTCCTGCGGATGGAGGAAGTAGATGCCCAGGCCCGGGGCTATGCAGCGCCCCGCGTCGCGTTCCTTCCAGTCGGCCACGAAGGGGTAGTAGTGTTTGCCGTCGAAGTACATCATCGGGAAGAGCAGGTCCATCCAGCCCTCGCTCAGCCAGCGCGCCGCGTCCTGGTGTACGGCATCGCGGGCGTTCCAGCCGTAGGAAGAGAAGCGCGCGAGGTCGGCATACTTGCCTACGGGCGAACAGCTCAGCTTCACCCACGGGCGCACCGCCTTCACGGCATCGTGGATGGCCTCGACGCAACGGTCCACGTTGGCCGTGCGCCACGCGGCGCGGTTCTGTCCGCCCCCATAGCGGCGGTAGGTGGCATCGTCGTTGAAGGGAATGGAGGGTTCGGGGTAGCGGATGTAGTCGAGGTGGATGCCGTCCACGTCGTAGTGCTCCACGATTTCGCGGCAGAGGCGGGCCAGGTAGGGAGCCGTGCCCGGTACGCCCGGGTCCATCATCCATTGGTCGCCGCAGCGCTGGCAGAGTTCGGGATGCTGCTTCGGCAGGGCCCGCGCGCCGAGCTGCTTCGCCACGGCCACCTTGCAGATGGGGAAGGCCACGACCCAGGCGTGGATTTCCATGCCGCGGCGGTGGCATTCCTCGACGGCGAAGGCCAGGGGGTCGTAGTCGGGACGCTGTCCGGGCGTTCCCGTGAAGGCACCGTCCCACGGCTCGATGGCCGAGGCGTAGGCGGTGGTCGAACGGATGCGCGACTGGAAGAGCACCGTGTTGATGCCCGCGGCCTCGAGGCGGTCGAGCATGTCGCAGAGGGCTGCGCGCTGCTGTGCCGCCTCCGCTTCGGTGCGGGCCGGACGGCGGGGCCAGTCGAGTCCGCTCAG
>CALZMA010000138.1 GCA_945788445.1 uncultured Bacteroidales bacterium
CCCGAGGTCACACCGGCCGTACCGGCAGCCACATTCACCGTGTATTCCAACCACTTCAAGGGGCGGATAGTGGCCGAAACCTGGCCCTGGTGGTGGCTGTACTTGCCGGCGAAACGACCCGTGTAGAGGGCACCGAAGCGAAGGTTGCGATAGACGGGCAGGGTGTACTCTGCACCGAGATTAACCGTAGCCGCCAGCATGCGGGTATCCGTTTTCTGCGCCTTTTCTTCCTCATATACGGAGAAGATTTCCTCGAGGTCGTCCGTCAGGTCTTCGAGTTGGTCGTCGAGTTTCTTGCCCTCTTCTTCCACACCGCCGGCGTAGAAGTCCTCGAAGCCGTCGAAAGTCCACGTACCGGCCGAAGAAGCCTGGTAAGCCTTGGACCAGCCGATGAAGCCGAAGTCGGTGAGCGCGGCGCTGAAGGTCCAGTCGTCGTTGAGCTTGTAGGTAGCACCGAGGTCTACGGCCATACCGAAGCCCGAGAGGCCCGCCTTGAACTCATCGATGCCCTTGATGCGGCGTCGGTTGGTGAGCGCGCCCGTAGCGGGGTCGCGGTAGTTCTTGTCGGCGGGTTCATATTCGAGCGTGCTGCTCATGAGCGAGGCACTCACCTTCACGTCGCCGTCGATGTCCCAGTGGTCATCGCTCATGTGGAGGTTGAGCTTGTTCACGTTCATGTCGGCATAGCCGAGGCCGAAGAGGAACTTCACCTTGGCACCCACGGTCCACTGGTCGTCGAGCTTGCGCGAGTGACCGAAGCCGAGTTCCACGTAGTTTTCCGTGCGGATGCCGAGGTCGTCGATGGTGTAATCCTCCTGGGCACCAGTGGTTTTCATAAACTCGAAGAGCGTCTTCGGGAGCACCATGCCGAGGTTAGAGCGGAGGTTCATTTCAATCACATTGACGCCTCCGAAACCGCGCCATGCCACGCCGGCGAGCTGGTACTTGAAGTGCATTTGCAGACGGTTCTTGTCGCTCAGTTCACCGAGGAACTGTCCGGCATCCACGCTGGGGTGCATGAAGGTCGTGTACTGACGTCCTTCCACGCCATAGCCCTGCCAGCCCGGCTGCATCTTGTAGATGAATTTTTCCAGGCCCATGTTACCCGTGAGGCCGAGGTTGAGGTTACCCAGCACGAAGGGAACGGACATATAGGGGGCATCGAGCAACGCGGGGTTCATCTCGTGGCGATAGTTCGACGTTTCCATGAAATAAGTGGAGCGGAGCTCCTGCGCAGCGGTGGGGAGCACGGCTGCCGTGGCCAACATAAGGGCTGCTATCTTGCTTTTCATTGTTGTAATCGTTGTTTGAGTGTGAAGGAGCGGCATTCCGGTAGGGGCGGCTCAGGGAGCGAGCGGCCGGCGAGGCGGAAGTGCCGCGCGGGGTTGAACACTGAAAACGAGCGGGCTTAGTTGAAGTCGGCCGTTACCTTGCCTGCGAGGCGCAGACGGATGTCCTTGATGCGCAGGTACTGCGTGGAGCGGAGCTCATGTACCTTGTCGTTCACGTTGTTGGCTGCCTTTACCGAGAACTTCACGCGGTCCATCTTCTGGAGCAGGGCGGGGTCGGTCAGCGTGGCCTTCACGGTGAGCGGAGACTCCTTCACAGCCGTGCCGTTGCTGGCGGCTACCTTCACTTGGTCGAACTGGATGCCGGGGATAACCTTTCCGTTCACGTCGTAAGCCGTCACGGTGGCCACGAGGTCGAGGGGAATGGTGCTTTCGGCCACAGCGTCGATCTGGATGCCCTCAGCCGTGTAGTCCTTCAGGTCGTCGCCCATGCTGTCGGTGCTGTCGTTGTAGACAATGGTGAGGCCACGGTCGAACTGGAAGGGCACGAACACGCGATACTCGGCCGAAGCCTTGTAAGTCTTGCCCAGCGTGATGGAATAGGGCTTCTGCTGCACGTTGAGGTGACCGTTGCCGAGGTCCACGCGGATTTCGTCGGGCAACCGCTCGATGAGGTCGCTCAGGTTCTCGGCCTTGGCCTTCTGTGCGTCGGCGGGGATGCTGGCCACTTCGGGGTCGTAGGGCGTACCCGTCTCCGAGTAGTAGACCACGTTGCGCTTGTTGGGCGAAACCTGCGTCTGGGGCAGCACCACGTTCTTCTTGAAAGCACCTTCGCCCTTCTTCACAGCCTGGAGGTCGGCGCTGAGGTTCAGGCCCACGGGGATTTGCGTGAGGTCGGCGTCGAACTTGAGCGTGGGGTTGGCTGCGCCGATGCGTACGGCGGGGTCGTTGAGGAAGTCGGGGAGTGAGGAAGCGATGTCGATGGGGTCGACGGTCGGGTCAATCTCGGGATTGAAGAGACCCTGGACCTTTTCGATGTCGATGCGGCTGCCGTTGCCGAGCTGCAGCTCGAGGTAGATGTCGGCGTAGTCCGAAGTCGTCAGGGTGAAGTCCTGGGTAGCCTTGAAGTAAACATCGCCTTCGATGCCGGCCTCCACTACCGAACGGCCCTGGCTGTCCTTGCCGAACTTGATTTCGCCGTCCTTGGGCGTGCCGAACGAGAGCGGGTCAACCTGCGTCGCCGTCACGTGGCACAGCTCCTGGTCGCCCTTCACCTTGAGTTCACCCACATGCTTCAGCACATTGCCTTCGAGCACCCAGCCTTCGCTCAGCGAAGTGGGGTCTACGACCAGGATTTGGGGAATGGTAATCTTGAAATCCTTGATTTTGTCGATGCCGAACTTCACGTTGGGCGACGTAGCCGTGTGGATCGACAGCGAAATCTTCATGTCTTTCACGTCCACGAGGTCGATGCGCTTCACCTCCACGGGCACTTTCACGGAAATCTTCACGTCGGAATAACCTTCGGCTTTACCGTTGAGCGTGAGGCCGCCTTCGATGGGCAGACCGCCGTTGGAAGGAATCAAGGCGATGATGGAGGGGTCGAGCTGCTGCTTGGCCGTTTCGTAGTCCAGTACGCGCTGCGACGTTTCGATACGTGATTTTTCGAAAGTGGCATCTACGGGGTCGACCTTCACGTCGAAGTTCGTCGAACCCTCTTCTACCAGGTAATAGAGGTTAGAGCCGTCGAGCTTGACCGACTCGTCGAGGTCCAAAATGTCGTTCAGCATAATCTGCTGCGTCGTTCCCAACTTCAACTTGAGGCCATCGGAACCGAGACCCATGGTCATGTCGAGATTGTCCAAGTCGTAATCGTCACTCACGCAGCCGGTGGTCAGCACGGCGCTACCGGCGCACAGCGTGCCCAGCAGGAGCAAATGCTTGAGAGATAAGATAGACATACTATTCGTGTTTTAAGTGAAACAATTCGTTGTATAAATTTTACATAATGAGGTCTTGGTTTTCTTCGCCAAGCTAAAGAAAAACCAGAGGTCCCATCTGCGGCAAATATATGCCTTTTAAATGTAGTTTACCAAAAATTCGGGTCTAAAATACCTCTTTTCCATCTCCAACGTCACCCTTTTGTTGAATTTTATTTAGGAATGCGAGATACCGCTCCGCCTGCTGCCCCACAGTATCGGGCTGCGGAAAAAGAGAAAAGCGGGCCAAGGTATTGCATTCTTCAAGTTTTGTTTACTTTTGCAGGCGCAACGGATAAGGGAAACGGGTGTGACTCCCGTGCAGTCCCGCTGCTGTATGTTCCATTATCGCCAGTCCATCTTGGCCACTGCGGAGAAGTGACAAGCCACCGACCCGCGGGAAGGCGGACTGAGCCGGAACGAGCCAGAAAACCTGCCGTTGGCCGTGCGCCCCGCACGCTTCCCCCAAGCCCCGAGGAGGGCCGAAGGGGACACCCCTTCCTATATACTACCTGCCCGTCCTGCGGCGTCTTCGCGGCCCCCATCGGCCGAAGGCGGCGAGGCCGGCCCATTCCTCCCCCTGCATGAAACGCTTCCTGCCCTTGACGCGGCTGGGGAGCTGGTTCTGCGCCAGTCTGTTCCCCGTGCTTGCCGCCGCGGCCTGCCCTGCCCCACCCGACTCCCTCGGGACGGCAGAAGTGACGGCCCAACGGCTCCACCCCGGGCTGCGCGCCGCCCTGCCCGCCCAGCGTCTCGACACC
>CALZMA010000139.1 GCA_945788445.1 uncultured Bacteroidales bacterium
GAATGGGGCAATGTCGCTTCTGTTTCCTGAGAAACTGTTTTACAAGCTGGACCCTCTGGCTTTACCATCCTCTCACTAATCCGTGCTACCCCCGGTGTTTTGAAGGGAAATGGCAAAGCCCTGCTACTTGCCTTTGCTATACATACACTGACTGGTTTATCAGCACACACGCCTCACTCCCCCTAACGAAGGACGCTATGGACAAAATGACCCTTGAACAGCGGCACCGCTGCATGTCTGCCATCAAGAGCAAGGACACCAAGCCGGAGTTGATGGTTCGGAAGTTCTTGTTCAGCTGCGGATTTCGGTTTCGGCTGAACCATCCGCGGCTGCCGGGACATCCCGACCTCGTGCTGCGCAAGTACAGGACTGTCATTTTCGTCAACGGCTGCTTCTGGCACGGCCACGAAGGCTGCAAATATTTTGTGCTTCCCAAGACAAACACCGAGTTCTGGCAGAACAAGATTGAGCGCAACCGGAACAGGGACAAAAGAGACCGCCTGCAACTGGCCGCCATGGGCTGGCACTGCATCACCATTTGGGAATGCCAACTGAAACCCAAAGTTCGCCAACAGACCCTCGAATCCCTGGCCTACACACTCTCCCACGTCTACCTGGAAGACAGAAGGCTCCGGACCTACGAACCTGTCGAGGAAACTTTCAGCGTGGCGGCAGAACCCGAGGAAAGCTACGGGAAGCCGAGATCAGACAGATGAATCGAAAAAAGGAGTACGCGCCTTGCACAGCCGTACTCCTTTTCTTTTGGGGCGTTCACGCCCAGTGTGAACGTAGGGGAAGCCGGGGGTTAGCCCAGGTACTTCATGAGAATGTTGATGTTGTCAGCCTCGCGGAGGCGGCGGAGGGCACGCTCCTTGATTTGGCGCACACGTTCGCGGGTCAGGCTGAGGGTGTTGGCCACCTCTTCGGCGGTCATTTCGTTGCGGCCGATGCCGAAGAGCATCTTGAGCACCTGGCGTTCGCGGTCGGAGAGGGCGCTGAGGGCAGCATCGAGGTCCGAGGCCAGCGACTCCTTTTCCATTTGGTTGTCCGTGCCCGGGGCGCTGTCGTCGGTCATGATGTCAATGAGGCAGTTAGAGTCATCGTCCTGAAAGGGCGCGTCCACGCTCACCTTCTTGCCGTTCGTGCCGAGCGCCTCCTGCACCTTGGCCACGTCCGTGTCGAGGAGTTCGGCCAGTTCGCCCACAGACGGACGGCGCTCAAACTCCTGTTCAAAATTGACGATAGCCTTGGTGAGCTTGCTCTGGAAGCCCACCTGGTTGAGGGGCATGCGCACAATGCGGCTCTGCTCCGAGATGGCCTGCAGGATGCTCTGGCGAATCCACCATACGGCGTAGGAGATGAACTTGAAGCCGCGGGTTTCGTCAAACTTCTGTGCGGCCTTGATGAGGCCGAGGTTGCCTTCGTCGATGAGGTCGTTGAGCGCCAAGCCCTGGTTCTGGTACTGCTTGGCCACGCTGACAACAAAGCGCAGGTTGGCACGCGTGAGACGGTCGAGGGCTTCCTGGTCGCCCTTGTGGATGCGCTGGGCCAACTCTACCTCTTCATCCGTGGAGATGAGCTCCTCACGGCCAATTTCTACTAAATACTTGTCCAAAGCCGCACTGGAGCGGTTGGTGATACTCTTGTTGATCTTTAGTTGTCGCATAGTTTAAACGTCAATTCCCTTGATTAAAGTACAAGTCGCGGCAAAACCGTGCAAAAAACGGACCAAACTCGCGCTTGGAAGCACTTTCTGCACGCCGAAACCTGACTTTGAAGGCTATTTTCTTATTAAAGAGCTGCAAAAATACGGATAAAACCAAAGCCAAACCACTTTTTTAAGTTTTATTAGAGATTTTGCCGCTGATTTTGAACCGCATTGGGGCGAAAGTGAAGCCTCAGCAGGCCAAAACCGTGGTCTAAGGCTGTATGTTCAGAGGAAGCAGCAGGGGCAGGTGGTCCGAAGGGCCGCCGAGGTAGAAGGTGCCGAGAAAGGTGTGGGCTGGCTGCACGCCCCCGCCCACCTTGTCGTTCCGCAGCAGGAAGGGGAAGTCCACCAACAGGCACTGTCCCGCCGTCAGACGCGGATGGGCCGCCGGCCCCGCCTCCCCGAGCAGACTCCCGTTCACGAGGAAGTTGTCGAGCTGGTTCCATTCGCCCCGATACTTGTACGTCCCGCGGATGCCCCCGGGCGCTTCGAGGCCGTGGCTGAGCAGATACAGCCGGCGGGGCCATACGGTCCCGGCCGTGGGGAGTTCGGCCTGCAAACTCTCCGCAAAGACCGCCTCGGGCCAGAAGGCATTGAAGTCGCCCGTCACCACCACGGCCGGATGCGCGCGCCGGGCCATCAGGCTGTCGATGTAGCCGTACAGTTCTCGCCCGATGGCCTCGCGGTAGCGTGCGGCCGTCTTCTCGCCCCTGCGGCTGGGCAGGTGACAGACGAACACGTCGAGCGTGTCGCCCGTGAAGAGCCGGCCGCTCACGTGGAGCACATCGCGCGAGGGACGGACCTTGCGGCCGGTCGGCGCCACGCGCAGCGTATGCGTGGCCAAGGGGCGGAAACGCGCCGGCTGGTAGAGCAGGGCCACGTTGATGCCGCGCGGGTCGGGCGAATGGGTCACGATGTACGAATAGCCCAGCCTTGCCAGACGGCTGCGCTGCGTGAGTTGCGCGAGCACACTGTCGTTCTCTACCTCCACGAGGGCCACGAGATCAATCGGTGTAGCCCCGCCCGCGGCGAGCAGCGTGGAGGCTATCTGCTTCAGCTTGTAGCCCAGCCGCAGGCTTGTCCAGTGCTGTTCGCCCTCGGGCGTGAAGGCCGCGTCGTCGCAGCCCTCGGCGTGGAGGGTGTCGAACAGGTTCTCCACGTTGTACTCCAGGATGCGGAAGGCCACCGCCTGGGGCCGCACGGGGAGCACGGCCGCCGACAGCAGGAGCAGCACGAAGAGCAGGGGGAGCTTATTCATGGTGATAGGGTTCGCCGCGCAGGATGGTCATGGCACGGTAGAGCTGCTCGACAAAGATGAGGCGTATCATTTGGTGGGAAAAGGTCATCGCCGAAAGCGAAATCTTCTCCTTGGCGGCCGCGTAGACGGCCTCGCTGAAGCCGTAGGGCCCGCCTACCACAAACACCAGGCGCTGCGCCACCTGGCACTGCTTCTTCTCGATCCACGCCGCAAAGTCCACGGAGCGGAACTGCTTCCCCGCTTCGTCGAGCAACACCACGTAGTCGCCCTCGCGAAACTGTTTCAGCAGGAGTTCGCCCTCGCGCTGCTTCTGCTGCTCGGCACTGAGCGCGCGGGTGTTCTTCAGTTCGGGAATTACTTCCAGTGCGAAGGGGATGTAATGCTTCAGGCGGTCTGCATAGTCGTCGATGAGCGAGACAAAACGCTTGTCGGCGGTGCGGCCCACCACCAATAAGAGGATTTTCATGGGGAATGGGGTTTGAAAAGGGTGGAAAAAGGCTTACCTGCTGGAGGGAACAAACGATTCGTAGGTACCGTCGTCGAAGAATACGCGGATTTCCTTAATCTTCCTCTCCTTTCTGTCAATATTTATCGCACTTACGTTCATCTCTGCCGCCCGTCGCTGGTGGAAGGGCGTATCGCGGCGCGGAGTGCCCGCGGCCGTCTGTGCGGGGAAGGGTGCGTGCGCTGCCTGCGGGGCTTGTGCGGAGAACAGGCTGGGATGCTGCACGGCCACTGAGGTTGTAGCGGCATCGTCCGCCGTACCTGCCGTAGCGGAGGCGGTTTCGCTGCCTTCGCCGTCCTTTCCTTCTTCACCGGGAGTGGCTGCGGCCATCATTTCCCCTTCGCCGAACATCAGCCAGTTGATGTTGATTTCGGGAAAGGCGCGATGCACGGCCATCACATGGTTGTTCGTCGGATTGGTCCGCCCCGTGAAGATACTCGACAGGGAGGCGGCAGAAATGCCGAGGCGGTTGGCGAAGTCTTGCTGCGACAAACGCATGCTCTGCATGATGCTTCTGATTCTTTCTTTCAT
>CALZMA010000140.1 GCA_945788445.1 uncultured Bacteroidales bacterium
CCCAACTCGCGCTATTCGCTCATCTGGCTCGATGCGCCGGCCATCGCGGGCCCCGAACTGCCCACGGTGTCGAAAGAAGTGGCCGAAGGCGCGCGCCACCACATCACCTTCATGAACAACGGCCACGTGCTGAAGGACATGGGCGACGGCAATGCGGCACAACACGTGGAGCACACCCACACGGTGCTCGATCCGAGCCAGACGTGGACCATCTTCCGCCTGAGCGACCTCGAAGTGACTCCCCACGCCACGGAAGCCCACATCGGCGACGTGTTCATCCGCAGCGGCCTGGGCAACTACCTCATCTACGACGCCACGCTCGGCATGCTCAAGACGGTGGCCAACGTGACCGCCGACGACAAGGCGGCCCTCACCTTCCGCATCGTCGAAAACGATGCCCGACGCGACTGCTGGCAGCTGCAGCTGCCCAACCAGAACAACCAGATGCTGCGATACGCCGGCAGCAAGACGGTGAGAGGCGTGACTTACACCAACCCCATCATACTGGCGGGGGACAGCGTCAACAACAGATACCTGCGCTTCGAACCGCTCAGCATCTTCCCCGAATTTGCCACCGAAACGAGCGGCGTGTGGCGCTTCGTGCGCTTCATCCGCCGCACGAACCAGGAGTTTCTCACCTCGACCGAAGCCAACCCCGACAAGGGCACCATCACCACCACGCCCGACCGACGCTTCTCGGCCTGGCGCATCATCGGCTCCGAGCAGGACTTCGTGCTGAAGAACGGCAACGACACGTACATCAAGGTACACGACGACGGCACGGTGAGCCTCACCGCAAACAAGGCCGAGGCCAGCAGCCTCTCGCTGCACGTAGACCCCTATACGCTCCATGAAACGGAGCTGGACTTCATCGTGAGCGTAAACAACGGGAAGACGGACAGTGAAGGCCATGCCGAGCTGAACCTCAAGTACGAGGAAGGCATCCTCCAGGCGGCAGCCTGGCCCAAGGCGGCCAACTACGCCGACTATGGCCTGAACTTCAACCTCCAGGTGACGCCGGAGTATTCCGACACGACGCACACGACTTTCTACCAAATCCGTTTCCCCAACACCACGGGGCCGCTCTACCTCAGCGACGGCTACGAGAAGGACCTGGACGCCTACGGCGAAACCCTCATCAGCGGCTTCAACGGCCAGCTCTGGAAATTCGTGGGCGACAAGGACCACACCCTGCTCCAAAGCCGCAACGGACACTACCTCACCTGGAACGCCACGGACGAAACCTTCGACCTCACCGCCGACGAGGCCCGCGCCGCCGTGTTCAACATGCGCAAGGCCGACGGCACACACGACTACCCCGCGGGCTACTTCGAACTCACGGACGGGGCCGACGCGGCCTGGCTCGGCAAGTTCCTCACGCTGAAGCTCGGCAGCAACGGCACCTACCACGCCACGCTGACCGATGATGCCACCGCGACCAATACCGAACTGACCTACGCCATCGAGACCCAGCCGAACCTCGGCGAGGACTATACGGCCTACCGCATCCGCCCGAAGCGCTCGTGGTTCGTGAAGGAGGTAAACGACGACAAACCGGCCCACCCCCTGAGCGGCTTCATCACAGCCGAAGACCCCGCCAAGCCCGGCGAAAAGTATGGTTTCTCGCAAAATCCCTATACGGGCCAGATCGAACAGACCGCCAACACCTACGAGGTGGTGCGCTACATGAAGGCGGGCACGCAACGCGACATCTACCTCCCGATGGCGCAGCAGAGCAGTAACGTCAACCGCATCACCGCCTACCAGCGCTGGTACAACTACAAGACGGGCGAGACCATCGACCCCACCCGCGTCATCCTCAACGACATCAAGGACAAGTTCAACCCCAACAGCCGCCGCAACTACGCCAACGGCCTCGTGATGGGCAACATTCTGAAGCTCAACGGGCAAAACAGCGGCAGCTACATCGTGGACCACTTCACCTTCAAGATGCCCAAGGTGACAACGCCCGACTACGAATACATCGTGGGCCTCGACGCCTCTGCCTTCACCGACTTTGTGGACTACTACGGCGAGAACGGCAACATGCCCTTTTCGGGGGTACCCACCGGCGCCCTACAAATTCCCGAGAAGCAGGACCTCGTGGAACCCACACTTTCCACGCGCTGCAAATTCATCATCCGCGACGCCCGGCAGATTGCGGATAAGCTCATGGCCTGCACCGAGGGAAGCGACAACTGGCTCGAGACCTACGAGTTCCACGTGCCGGCCAAGAAGCGTTCGCCAAGAAATTACACATACTACTACAGCACCCTGCCGCTGAGCAACACGCTGGAGAACTACTGGTTCTACACCGACCCCAACGACGAGAGCACGCTGACGAACATCACCAGTTACGACCACATCCGCTTCAAGTTGATCAACAACGAAGCCGGACTCGAAGGCTTCGACATCACCGACTGGCCCGTGGCAGGCACGAGCAGCACGGACAACATCGGAGGCAAGCGCTTCATGCGCTACCTCTACAAGGGCGAGACAGCCAATCACGGCTATGCGGCATGCACGCCAGGCACCAAGGCCGTCATCGGCGTCTACGCCCGCGCCAAAGGCACGGCGGGTGTGGAAGGCTCGGGCGACGTGCTCTACCAGCTGGCCAAGTTCACGCTCTACTTCGACGACATGTCCGAGCCGCGCCCCTACACCGAAATCATCGGCCGCACCGCCGACGACAAATACAAGAGCGGACGCTCGCCCGAATACCTCTACAAGACCGTGGGCGAACCCATCGCGGCCATCAACTTCGAGGGCGACGACCCCTTCGTGCCCTTCGTCACGCCGCCCGTGGGCACCAACACGGTGCTGAAAAACGATAACTGCCAGGGACAACCCGCACTCACCCTGGCCAACACCTACCGCTACCCGCTCCAATTCGACCGCAGCGCCTACAGCTTCCTGCCCATCGGCGGTGACTTTGGCGGCACGGGCCAGACTGCCGAAAACAGCTTTGGAACCTACACCATTGCCCACCACCTGCGCGTGGGCTGGGGCACGCAGAATCTGTTCCGCCCCGTCAAGAGCTACTACCGCGACACCTACACCTCCCTGCCCGAAAGCTACGACGGCAACGCCGCCTTCATGTACATCGACGCCTCCGACCTTCCCGGCCAGATTGCCCGCCTCAACTTCGACGCCAACCTCTGCGCGGGCTCCCGCCTCTACGTCTCGGCCTGGCTCGCAACCCCCGCAGACCCCTCGAGCTACTCGCCCAATGTGGCTCCCGCCAACGTCATCTTCCGCGTCGTGGGCCACACCTCGACCCACAGCGCGGACGACCGGCCCGAAACCATCTACACCTTCGCCCCCGGCCCCATCTTCGGCACAGCACGCACCAGCAACGGCTCGCTCCTGTCTGCCCCCGAGGGCGGCAACGGCATTTGGCAACAGGTATTCTTCTACTTCACCAACAACTCCACCACGAAGTTCGTGAACTACTCCCTCCTGGTGGACAACGCCTGCATCAGTACCGACGGCGGCGACATCCTCATCGACGACATCGAGGTGTTCACCACCAAGCCCGAAGTGGAAGTGGAGGAAACCACCCCCGTCTGCGGCACAGAAGTGACGCTGACCAAGATGATTGCCGACTTCGACGACTTCATCGGTTCGCTCGGCCTCACCGAAAACGTGTTGCCCACTTCGGGCTATCCGCGCATCTGGTATTGCCTCGTGGATAAGGAGGGCTACGACGCCGGGCTCGAAGCGCTCCGCGCCGGCAAGTCCGCCGAGGACATCACGCCCGAAGAGATGCAGACGCTTTTCGACAAATACCTCGTGGGCAACCCGCGCAGCTCCGACCCCGCCGACATGGCCTTCCGCAGCGTGAAGGTGCGCACGAAATTCGATTCCATCCCTGTCTTCAACTACCAGGACGTGCTCACCACCACGGGCAGCATGCTGAGCCGCGAAACGGTCACCAACGCCGAAGGCGAAACCGTGCGCAAGCTCGTCATCTCGGACCGCATCAGCAGCGAGAACCTC
>CALZMA010000141.1 GCA_945788445.1 uncultured Bacteroidales bacterium
CGATGACGGGCGTGAGGCCCATGACCATGCCCACGTTGATGAACACGTGGAAGAGGAGGATGCTGAGCACTGAATAGCCGTAGACGCGCCCGAAGGCGGTGGTCTGGCGCTCGCTGAGGTAGATGAGCCGCAGGATGAGCAGGAGGAAGAGGGTGAGCACGCCGGCGGAACCGAGAAAGCCTTGCTCTTCGCCTACGGTGCAGAAGATGAAGTCGGTGTCCTGCTCGGGCACGTACTTGAGTTTCGTCTGGGTGCCGTTCATGAAGCCCTTGCCCTCGAGGCCGCCCGAGCCGATGGCGATTTTGCTCTGGTTCACGTTGTAGCCTGCGCCGCGGTTGTCCTCGTTCATGCCGAGGAGCACCTGGATGCGGAGGCGCTGGTGGGGTTCGAGCACGCGGTTGAGGGCGAAGTCAGCGGTGTAGAGGAAGGCCGTGCTGCCGAGGGTGAAGACGGCGATGAGGAGCCACCGCACGGCGCGCTGACCGAGCGACTGCCACAGGAGGTGGAGGGAGAGGGCGATGACGAGCAGGAGCAGGGGCCAGCTGACATCGAAGGGCACTATCCAGTGCGACACGGCGAGCGAGACGCCGACCACGCCGAGGCCGAGGGGCAGGAATATGCGCACCACGCCGGAACGCGGGGCGTAGACGCGCACGAGGCCGAGGGTGAAGAGCCAGACCATGAGCAGCACGGTCCATTCGCCCACGGTGGCCAGGGTGCCGGGCAGGGGGGTGTCGCTGAAGCGGATGCCGACGACGAAGTAGGCTACGGCGGCCACGGCGGTGAAGAGGATGCAGCCGGGCATGCCCTCGCGGTAGAACATGAGGAAGAAGGCGAGGTAGACGAGGGCGGAACCCGTTTCGCGCTGCAGCACGATGAGGGCCATGGGCAGCAGGATGAGGCCGGCGGCCTTGGCGAAGTTGCGCATCTCGCTGAGGGTGAAGCCGTACTGGTTGATGAGCTTGGCAACGGCGAGGGCGGTGGCGCACTTGGCGAACTCGGCGGGCTGGACGTTGCAGAAGCCGAGGCTGACCCACGAGTGGGAACCCTTGATGTCCTTCGCCACGAAGGGCGTGACGACGAGCACCGCTACCATACCCCAATAGAAGAGGCCCGCAAGGGTGTCGTAGTACTTGTCGTGGGTCATGAGGATGACAAAGGCCAACGTGAGGGCGCAGGCTATCCACACGAGCTGCTTGCCCGTGCGCACTTCCCAGTCGAAGAAGTTGGTGTCGCCGAGCTCGTGCGTGGCGCCGCAGATGCTGAACCACCCGCAGACGAGGAGCACGAGGTAGAGGAGGACGACGACCCAGTCGACCTGGAGGATGGGGTATTTGGGTGAGGGCGTGGGCATGGGATGCAGGGTTATGGGGGCGCTTCGCGCGGGTTATGAGGTTATAAAGATACTTTCTGGGACAGCTTCTAAACTTCTAAACTCTTCCACTTCCATCTACCGTTCGTAGTCGCCGTATTTGATGTGCATGTTCTGGAAATGTTCGGCCTTCTTTTGGGAGGCTTCGGAGAGGTGGCCGTTGAGGTACTGCTCCATGATGAGCGCGCCGATGGGTACGCCGTAGACGTTGCCGAAGCCGCCGTTTTCCACATAGACGGCCACGGCGATGCGTGGCTCGTTCATCGGTGCGAAGCCCATGAACACCGAGTGGTCGTGTCCGCGGTTCTGCGCCGTACCCGTCTTGCCGCACACCTCGATGCCGGGGAGGTTCGCGCCGCGGCAGGTGCCGTCGAGCACGGCCTTGCGCATGCCCGCCACGGCGTAGTCGTACCAGCGGCGGTCCACGCCCGTGTATTTTTTCTCTGTATAAAGCGGGTCGAGCTGTCCGTCCTGGATGGCGCGCACCACATGCGGCACCACGTAGTAGCCGCGGTTCGCCACGGTGGCGGCGAGGTTGGCAATCTGGAGCGGGGTGGCCGTCACCTCGCCCTGCCCGATGGCGATGGAAATGACTGTGAGGCCGTTCCACGAGCCCTTGTACGCCTTGTCGTAGTAGGGCGCGTTCGGAATCATGCCGCGCCGTTCGCCGGGGAGGTCAATGCCCAGCTTGTAGCCGTAGCCCATGGCCACCATATAGTCCTTCCACTTGGTCATCGCCGCCTGCACGGAGCCGTATTTGCGCTTGTTGTTGAGCATGCGGTAGAGGTTCCAGCAGAAGTAGGAGTTGCACGAGGTGCCGATGGCGGGCACCAGGTTGATGGGCGAGGCGTGGCCGTGGCAGCCCACGTGGAGGCCCTTGTAGTTGAAGCCGTGGCTGCAGGGGAAGGAGATGTGCGGGTCGATGATACCCTCCTGCAGTCCGACGAGCGCCTGGGTAATCTTGAACGTGGAGCCCGGCGGATAGGTGCCCATGATGGCGCGGTTGAGCAGGGGCCGCATCTTGTCGAGGCTGAGGCGGTGGTGGTTGCGTCCGCGGTCGCGGCCCACCATGATGCGCGGGTCGTAGGTAGGTGCCGAGGCCATGCAGAGCACCTCGCCCGTCTGCGGTTCGAGGGCCACGATGGCGCCGAGCTTGCCCGTGAGGAGGCGTTCGGCCAGCGCCTGGAGGTCCTTGTCGAGGCCCAGGGTGAGGTTCTTGCCCGGCACGGCCTGCGTGTCGTAGCGTCCGTTCTGGTAATGTCCCTGGGTACGCCCGTGGACATCGCGGAGCATGATGCGCATGCCCTTCACCCCGCGGAGCTGCTTTTCGTACGAACGTTCCACGCCGAGTTTGCCGATAAAGTCGCCGCTCTTGTAGTAGTGGTCCGAGTCTTCCTCCAGTTCGCGCTGGCTGATTTCCGCCACGTCGCCGAGGATGTGCGCGCCGAGTGACGAGGTGTATTGGCGTGTGGAGCGCCTTTCTATGCTGAAGCCCTTGAAGCGGAAGAGCTTTTCGCGGAAGAGGGAAAATTCCTCGGCGGGGATTTGGGCCATGAAGAGCTGGGGCGTGTAGCGCGAGTAGCCGGGGTTCTTGTTGCGGTCCTTGATGTCCGCCATGCGTTTCTCGTAGTCCTCGCGGCCGATGCCGATGGTTTCGCAGAAGTCGAGGGTGTCCACGCCAATCTGTTCGTTCATCACCACCATGATGTTGTAGGAGGGCTCGTTGTACACGAGTATGCGCCCCTTGCGGTCGAAGATGAGTCCGCGCGAGGGGTACTGGATGTCCTTGCGGAAGGCGTTGGAGTCGGCGTTTCGCTTGTAGTCGTCGCTCCAGAGCTGGAGGGTGAAGAGGCGCACCATGTAGATGAGCACGATGGCCGTGGCTACGCCCCCGATGACGAACTTCCGCACTTCGAAGCGGTTGGCAGCGTCACTCATTGTTTATGGCTGATAAGATGGATGGAAAGCAGGAGCAGGGCGGTGAGCAGCGTGCTGGCCCCGACCGTGGCGAGCAAGCCCTGCCATGCGGAGAAGGAGAACGACTCGATGGTGAAAAACGCGCCGCACTGCACCAGCGAGGCCACGAAGACGTAGCGCAGGAAGGGGCCCCACTCCATGGAACCGGGCGAGGGCGTGAAGGGTTCGTCGTCGCTGTCGGCCGGCCCGAAGAGCTGGAGCAGGAAGGGCAGCAGCAGGCCCAGCAGGCAGGTGGCCCCCGCCGCCATGCCCGGCGTGTTGGTGAAGAGGTCCACGAGCAGGCCGAGCGCGAAGCCCAGCACCACGTAGGCCCAGCGCGGCGTGGTGCTCGGCAGCGTCAGCAGGAAGTAGATGTAGGGGAGCGGGGTGGCGTAGCCGAAGAGATGGACGTGGTTGAAGACAAACACCTGCATTACCACAAGCAACGCAAATCCCGCCGTGCGGGTGAGATAGGTTTGGAACATCTTGGGGGAGGGAATGTACAGTGGTTAATGTACAATGACAATGAATAATGGGCCTTCGGGGCAGTTGAAGCATGAACGCCGCGCCTCCATTAACCATTATTCATTCTTAAAAGTGCGTTTTCTCGCCATGGCAAAGCTCAAACAAGTTTGGCTTTGCT
>CALZMA010000142.1 GCA_945788445.1 uncultured Bacteroidales bacterium
CACCGAGGCGCAGTCGCCAGCCGTGGGCCGCCGCGCGGGTGAGCACGGCGTCGGTCGAGGGAAGCTCTTGGGCAGCGGCCGTGGCTGCAACGAGGAAGAGCAGAAGGGAGAGGATATGGGATTTCATGGGTGGGAGAATGTGGTGAAACGGAAGGGGTTATTCCCAGAGCAGGACAAACTCGTCGATGCAGAGCGTGGAGCCCACGGCACCCTCGAAGTAGTCGCCGCCCTCGCTGGCCGAGGCCACGATGGCGATGGCGTAGCCGTCGCGGCGCAGGCGTTCCTCGCTAAACTCCTTTCCCTCCACGAGGCGGAAGGGGACGGAGAAGTGGGTCCACTCGGCAGGCTCTCCGGGGTCCTCGAGCCGCGCCATCATCACGACGCGCTCCGAGCTGGTCACGTTCGAGCCGTCGAGCGCCTCGAAATGGTCGGGGTCGACTTCGTAGACCACGGCGTAGACCGACGCCTTGTCGCGCCGGTCGGGGCAGACCTGGCCCTTGACGTCGGTAAACACCTCGCCGGGCGTGTAGCGGTAGTAGCCCTCGAGCGCCTTGGGGCGGCCGCTGACGAGTTGCAGGCCAAACTGCGTGGCACGCAGCGGGTCGCGCACGGCATTCATGGGGCTGAACGTGCCGATGAAGAGGTTGCCCGCCGCAATGGGCTTCCCTACGGCCAGGCCGAAGGAGCCGGTGGAGCGGGTGACGAGTTGCACGCACGCCCCCTTCACGCCGTCGGCCGAAGGGGCGGTCGGGAACAGCAAAGGCTCCTTCCCCATGCCCGTAAGCGCGAAGCCCGCGTTGCCCGAGGCCCAGCAGTAGCGCTTGGCGTTGGTGACGTCGGTCGGGTCGTACTCGTACCACACGTAGTAGCGGCCCGTGCTCTCGAGTTCGTAGTGTTCGAAGCGGAGCGTGTCGAGCGTGTGGGGGAAGTCGAAGGCCACGGTGTAGGGCTTGTGCCAGTGGCCGTCCTGGGAGTGGACCGTGTAGGTCTGCGGCGTGCTGAAGTTGCGCAGGATGCCGTTGGCCTCCACCTCCTCGCCGTGGAGCGTGCAGGTGATGCGCGCCCCTTCGGTCAGTTCGAAGCGGGGGTCGAGCTGCGAGCGGTCCGCGCCTTTCTGGATGTTGAAAGTGACGTGGTCGTTGGTGAGGATGGGCTGGCCGATGAGCATGTCGCGGTGCGCGTCGAGCCAGTCGGCGCTCACGGCGGTGATGTCGCATTCCGCGTTGAGCGGCTCGTCTTTGATGCACGAGGCGAGGGAGAGAAGAAGCAGGAGGGAGAAGGCCCAGCGGAAGGTATTCGTCATAAGCGGGTTGTGTTTCGCAGATAAGTCAGCAGTTTCGGGGCAAAAGTATGGAAAATATTTTTATCGTTTCAGTTTTCTTGGCCGAGAAAAGCCGCGATTTGACGCTTTCCAACGCAAATTAGTTTTATTTACCTACTTCCCGCGGTTCGCCACCGCGGCGTGTGAACGTATATAGCACGGGGCGCACCGCCCGCCCCGCCTCGGGGCCGAACAAATCCAGGCTTTGGAATTTCAAAGCCTGCGACTGGATTTTCAGTCCCTGGGATTGGAATTTCAAAGCCTGGATTTGTGCGGCCCCGGTGCGGGGCGGGCGGTGCGGGGTGCGCTACGCGTTGCGTCCGAAGAAGTATTTGCGGCGCGGCGGTGCGGGTTCGGGCGCGGCGGGCTTGTTCAGTTCGGGGTAAGCGATGCGCGTGTGGTAGATGGTCTTGAGGCTTTCCACGAGCACCTGCTTCGATTCGGTGATGTCGCGGAAGGTGATGGGGCAGTTCTTGAAGTAGCCCGCCTGCACCTGGCTGTCGACGATGCGGTCCACGAGTTGCGTGAGGCTTTCCTCGGTCACCTCCTTCAGCGAGCGCGAACTGGCCTCGACGGCGTCGCACATCATCAGGATGGCCTGCTCGCGGGTGAAGGGGTTCGGGCCGGGGTAGGTGAAGGTCCCCTCGTCGGGTTCCTGTCCGGGGTGGCGGTTCTTCCACTGGATGTAGAAGTACTTCGTCTGGGAGAGTCCGTGGTGCGTGGCGATGAAGTCGCGGATGACCTTCGGGAGGTGGTATTTCTCGGCCAGGCGGAGGCCCTCCTTCACGTGGTTGATGATGATGGCGGCCGACTTCTCCTCGGAGAGTTCGTCGTGCGGGTTCACGCCCGACTGGTTTTCGGTGAAGAAGGCCGGGGCCAGGAGTTTGCCGATGTCGTGGTAGAGCGCGCCGGTGCGGACCAGCTGCGGCTTCGCGCCGATTTTGTCGGCCACTTCGGCGGCGAGGTTGGCCACCTGGAGCGAGTGGATGAAGGTGCCCTGGGCCACCTTCGACATTCGGCGCAGTATGGTGTTGTTCGTGTTCGAGAGCTCGATGAGGGTCACGCCCGAGGTGAAGCCGAAGAGTTTTTCAATGAGATAGAGCAGGGGGTAGGCGAAGAGGAGCAGCACGCCGTTGATGGCGAGGCTGATGTAGAGCGAGGCGTCGAGGTGCTCGAAGTCGATGCCCTGCGCCAGGTCGTAGCCCAGCATGGTCACGCCGCAGGCCACCGTCACCTCGAGGGCCACGCGCAGCAGCTGCGAACGCTCGCTGAGGTCCTTCAGCGCGCTGATGGCCGTCATGCCCGCCGCGGTCTGGATGACGATGAACTCGTAGTTCGTGCGCAGGACGAAGGCCGCCAGGAGGGTGGCGCAGACGTGCGCCAGGAAGGCCGTGCGCGAGTCGAGGAAAATGCGGATGAAGATGGGGACCATCGCAAAGGGGATGACGTAGACGTTGAAGACGTTGTACGTCACCATCAGGTAGGCCAGGATGGGGAAAATGCCGACGAGCGTGGAGAGGAGCAGGATGCTGTGGGGCGAACGCAGGTAGTCGCGGCGGAAGAGGTTGAGGTAGAAGAAGAAGGCCACGAGGATGGCGGAGACAAAGAGCACCTGGCCGGCCAGAATGAGCCAGAAGCCCTCCGAGGGGTCGTTGCGCCGCTCCGTTTCGTGCTGGAACGACTGGAGAATCTGGTACTGTTCGGCCGAAATGATTTCGCCGCGGTCGATGATGCGCTGGCCGCTCTGCACCATGCCCGCTGTGGGCGAGACGGACGAGAGCACGTCTTCGCGTGCGGCGAGCGTCTTGGCGCTGTCGGGGAAGAGGTTGGGCTCGAGGTATTCGTGGATGTTGCACCGTGCCATCATGTCGCGCGGGAAGGCGAGGGTGTCGGCGTGCATCACGTACTGGTAGGCCGAGAGCGTCGAGAAGAGTTCGGAGGTGGGGCGCGTCTCGGCCTCCGTGCCCTGGACCACGCGGATGCCCTGCGTGTGGTTCTGCGTGAGGGCGGAGAGGTCCTCGGCCCCCACGATGCCCTTTTCGTAGACCGCCGCGAGGAGTTGCTCCACGTGGGGCAGGTACTTCGCGGGCACGTCGTGGAACTTTCCGCCCACGAAGTCGTTGCGGAAGTTGGCGATGGCAATCTTGGCCGTGCGCGCCTCGGGCGAGAAGAAGGGCATGAAATTCTTCAGCGCGCTGTCGCGGCCGGCCTCCACCTCGGCCTGGGTCTTGTAGATGGGGAAGTCGAAGGTGGCAATGAGCGAACCGTAGCGCCAGGGGCGGCCCTGTTCGTATTCGTAGCCGAATTTCGACTCGCGGGGCATGAAGTAGACCAGCAGGGCCACGAGCACGAGAAAGGAGGTGAGGAGCGTGGCGCCGCTTTCGAGGAGGGTGGATTTCTGGGTGGGCATAGGCGGGAGGAATACAGGGGGTGAGACGGCGGTGGCTTAGAGGCTTTCGCGGCGGAGGGGGTAGTGGCCGCGCAGGGCCTCGAAGCGTTCGGGGTGGGCGAGGAGGGCGAGGGAGTCGGCCACGGGGTCGTAGAGCCGGAGGGCTTCGAGGCCCGTTTCGGCGGCGGCTCCCGCGGGGCGGTAGCTGTAGTCCGCGGGCAGGGGCGGCGGGGCAATGGCTTCGATGGCGGGGACGCT
>CALZMA010000143.1 GCA_945788445.1 uncultured Bacteroidales bacterium
CCGCTCCCGAGCCGCAGCCGTCCGCTGCCCCCGCGCAGCCCGCCGCCGGGGCCAGTGTGCCGAGGAAGTTCACCGCTCCGCTGAAGTGGAGCGCATCCACTCCGATGCCGAAGCCCACCGCCCCCAGCAGGATAGAGAGCAGGTAAAGCAGCAGCGTGCGCGTGCCCAGCACCTTCCGCACCACCAGCATCGAAGCCGCGTTGCAGGCCGGCCCGGCCATGAGCAGCACCAAGGCTGCCCCCGGCGTGAGGCCCTTCAGCAGGAGGGCCACCGCGATGGGGATTGACCCCGTGGCGCAGAGATACATCGGCACCGAGATGGCCAGTACCAGCAGCATCGAGGCCAGCGTGTTGTCGCGGAAGAGCGTGAAGGCGCTGTCGGGCAAGGCCAGCGTTATCACCGCCGCCACCACGATGCCTACCACGAGCCACTTGCCGATGTCTTCCATCATCTCCACAAAACCGTAGCGCAGCGCCGTCGCCAGCTTTGCGCAGAAGCCCTGTGGAGCCTGTGCGGCGGAGGAGTCCCTGGAAGCCGCCGCTGCAGGAGCAGGGGCTGCTTCGGCCGCAGCCCTACCGCCGAGGGTGTTCACCAGGGCACCGCCCAGCAGTGCCGTGGCCAGGGCCGCGAGCGGACGCACCAGGGCGAAGGGGAAGCCCATGAGGCTGTATGTGGCGAAGATAGAGTCGAGGCCCGTTTGCGGCGTGGCGATGAGGAAGGCAGCTACCGCCCCGCGCGAGGCCCCCTCGCGGCGAAGCGACATGGCCGTCGGGATGACGCCGCAGGAGCAGAGCGGGAGCGGGATGCCCAGGAGTGTGGCTTTCAGCACCGAGACAAAGGATGGCGCGGCGAGGTGGCGCGTGAAACCGCCGCGGGGTACGAAGGCGTGGAGCAGGCCTGCCAGAAGAAAACCCAGCAGGAGGTAGGGCGACATGGCGTTGAGCAGTTGGAGTATGGCTTGCATGGTGGGGAGGAGAGGAAAGGGATTGGATATTTCTGCCTGCAAAGTTGCTACTTTTTGGGAAAAGGGGAAAGCGGCGGGGAAAAGTATTTTTGCAGGAGCTGTTTTCGGGAAAAGGCTTACCTTTGCCCCCATGAAACGCAGCACAAAGAACCCCCAGCAGCGCGCCGGGCAGCGCATCGGCAAGTCGAAACCGGCCAAGGCGCAGAACCAGCGCAACCGCGTCGTGGAGAAGGCGAAGCAAACGGGCTTCCGCATCACCCCCGACGGCCACTTCGTGCGCGAAGCGAGGTAGCGCGCCCGTCTATCCGGGTAAATGACAACCGCCCCGGGAAGTCCGAGCTTCCCGGGGCGGTTGTATATATTATAGGTGTGGAGGGCCTACTTGACGAGGTCGAGCGTGTCGGAGGCGATGAGGAGTTCTTCGTCGGTGGGAACGACCACGACCTTCACGCGGCTGTCGGGCGTGGAGATGATTTCCTCCTCGCCGAAGTTCTTGCGGTTCTTTTCCTGGTCAATCTTGACGCCGAGGAACTCGAGTCCGTCGGTGGATGCCTTGCGCACGTCCCACTGGTGTTCGCCCACGCCGGCGGTGAAGACAATCACGTCCACGCCACCCATGGCGGCGGCGTAGGCACCGATGTACTTCTTGATGCGGTAGTCGTAGATGGCCATGGCGAGGCGGGCGCGTTCGTTGCCCTCAGCGATGGCGTTCTCTACTTCGCGGATGTCGCTCGAAACGCCGCTGATGCCGAGCACGCCGCTCTTCTTGTTGAGCACGTCGCTCATCTGGTCGGGGGTGAAGCCTTCCTTCTGCATGATGCTGAGCACGGCGGAGGGGTCAACGTCGCCGGAGCGCGTGCCCATCATGAGGCCTTCGAGGGGGGTGAGGCCCATGGAGGTGTCGACGCACTTGCCCTGCTTCACTGCAGTGATGGAAGCGCCGTTGCCGATGTGGCAGGTGATGATGTTCACCTCTTCTGGCTTCACGCCGAGCACTTCACATACGCGGGCGGTGACGAAGCGGTGGCTTGTGCCGTGTGCACCCCAGCGGCGGATGTTGTGCTTCTCGTAGTATTCGTAGGGCACGGCGTAGAGGTAGGCTTCGGCGGGCATGGTCTGGTGGAAGGCGGTGTCGAAGACGAATACCTGGGGCAGTTCGGGCAGCATCTGCTTCACGGCGACGTAGCCCTTGAGGTGGGCTTCGGAGTGGAGCGGGGCGAGTTCCATGTACTGCTTCCACTCTTCGAGCATCTCGTCGGTCACCACCATGCTCTTGGTGAAGCGTCCGCCGGCCACGATGCGGTGGCCCGCTGCGGAGATTTCGTCGAGGCTCTGGATGGCACCGTATTCGGGATGGAGGAGGGTGTCGAACATGAGCTTGATGCCCTCGGTGTGGGTGGGGCAGGGCGACTCGATGATTTTCGTTTCGCCGTTGATCTTGGTCTTGAGGAAGGAGCCTTCGAGGCCAATCTTCTCGATGCCGCCGGCAGCGAGGACGCTCCGGGTGTCCATTTCGTAGAGTTTGTACTTGATGGAGGAGCTGCCGCAGTTGATTACTAATATCTTCATTGTTTCTGGGTCGTGTGGGGGATGGGTTTGGGTTTAAGAGTATTTAGGCTAAAGTGTAAGGGTCTTTAGTCTAAAGTTTATAGTCTACAGTTTTTAGTCGAGTTCCTTGGCTGCGATGGCCTGGTTGGCGGTGATGGCAATCATCTTGTAGACATCTTCGATGGAGCAGCCGCGGGAGAGGTCGTTGACGGGGCGTGCGATGCCCTGGAGGATGGGGCCAACGGCGGTGGCGTGGCCGAGGCGCTGCACGAGCTTGTAGCCGATGTTGCCGACTTCGAGGGAGGGGACTACGAGCACGTTGGCCTTGCCGGCGATGGGGCTACCGGGGGCCTTGGAGGCACCTACGGAGGGCACGAGGGCAGCATCGGCCTGAAGTTCGCCGTCGATGAGAAGGTTGGGGTCCATTTCCTTGGCGATGCCGAAGGCTTCGACTACCTTGTCGACCACTTCGTGCTTGGCAGAGCCCTTGGTGGAGAAGCTGAGCATGGCCACGCGGGGTTCGATGCCGGCCACAGCCTTGGCGGTGCGGGCGGTGCAGACGGCAATCTGGGCGAGCTGGTTGGCATCGGGCACGGGGGTAACGGCCACGTCGCCCATGACGAGCACGCCGTTGTCGCCGCATTCGGGGGCGTGGGTGAGGAGGAGCATGGCGCCGCTGACGCAGGTGATGCCCGGGGAGGTCTTGATGATCTGGAGTGCGGGGCGGAGCACGTCGCCCGTGGTGTTGCGTGCGCCGGCGAGCTGTCCGTCGGCCTCGCCGCACTTGATGATCATGCAGCCGAAGTAGAGCGGGTCGAGCACTTTCTTGCGTGCCTCTTCGATGGTCATGCCCTTCTTCTTGCGGAGTTCGCAGAGCAGCTGTGCGTACTCTTCGGCCTTCTCGCTGGTGGCGGGGTCGATGAGGGTGGCGCGGTGGATGTTGCCGAGTCCCCACTTCTTGGCGAGCGTCTGGATTTCTTCTACATTGCCGAGGAGGATGAGGTCGGCTACTTCGTCGGTGAGGATTTGGTTGGCTGCCTTGAGGGTGCGTTCTTCGGTTCCTTCGGGCAGGACGATGCGTTGCTTGTTGGCTTTGGCGTGGGCAACGAGTTGTTCAATGAGTTCCATTATATATTATAGGAGGTTGAATGGGGCTTGGGGGCTTGGCGTTTTTGGTTGAGCGAAAAGCGTGGGAAGCTCCGCCGTCCCTTGGGTTAGTGGATATTCGGGAGAGAGGGCTCAGGCGTGGACGTAGGTGCCGATGGGTTCGCCGGCGAGCACTTTGCCGAGGTTGCCCACGATGTCCATGTTGAAGACGTAGATGGGGAGGTTGTTCTCGCGGCACATGGCGGTGGCGGTGATGTCCATGACGCGGAGTCCGCGGGCAAGCACTTCGTCGTAGGTGATTTCGTCGAACTTGGTGGCGGTGGGGTCCTTCTCGGGGT
>CALZMA010000144.1 GCA_945788445.1 uncultured Bacteroidales bacterium
GTTGTCGTAAACGTTGGCAGAGAGGAGGTGGAGACCGAAGTTGTATTCGCCGTCAGCTTCGGGAACGTACTGGGCTTCGAACTTGTGGCGCGAGTAGTACTGGTCGTTGCCGAACTGGCGAACTTTCAGCAGCGCGCTGTCCTGCGATGCCACCGTCGTGCCTTGGCCGATGGTGATGTCGAAGTCGTGCTTTGTGGGCGAGTCTTCAGTGTCTACATACTGGAAGTAGATTTCGAGGCCAATCTTGTAGGTCTTGCCGGCCTGGAGCTTCACAGAGGGAGAGAGGGCATAGTCGTCGCTGGTGCCATAGCTGTTCGTGTACATGCCGAGACCCGTGCTGGCGGGATCCCAGTTGCTGTAGTAGAAGGCGTACCCGTCTTTGTTGGCGTCGATGATGGTCCAGGCGTCGGCTTCGGCGTAGCTCTGGAAGGCCGTTTCGTAGGGCACTTCGTAAGCCGGGCCGGCCATGATGTAGTCAGAAGTGGCCGTAACGCCCACGCCCTTCTTCGTGGCGGGCGTGATTTCGTAGGCATAGTTGAGCAGCGCGGGGATGTTTCTGTCAACGAAGAACGTGTCGGTGATGCTTTCAGCAACCACGAGCGAGTCGGGCAGGCGCACCACGTTGTAAGTCAGCGAAGCAGCGTCGTAGGCACCCTGGTGTTCACCTTCTGCGGGAGCGCTCCAAGAGAGCTCGATGCGGCTACCGTTGCGGGCAATCTGGATGTTCTGCACTTCGCCCGGAGTGTCTTCGCCGGCGTAAACCTTCCAATAGTCGGGCACACCCTTCTTGTCGTTGAGGCAGGCCACTACATAGTAAGTGTTGATGCCGTCAGCGGGAGCTTCGTCTACCCAGGATGCGTCGCCGCCCACTTCCATGTTCTGCACGGTAGCAATGGGGTCGCTTTCGAGGCTTTCGCGGTAGATGCGTACTTCAGAGATTGCCTCGAGCGAGTCGCCGCCCCAAGAGAGCACGGGGTTCTTCCAGGTGAGGCGAACCTTGGTGCCTTCGTCGAAGGCATAGCCGGAGAGGCTGTCCACGCGGGCGGGAGCTTCGGGAGCGTCACCCGTGAGAGCGGGAATGGCAAGGCCGTAGCAGATGTCCTGGAGGGAACTGCCCCAGCTTTCTTCCGTTTCGGGGTTCTTGATGACACCCGTCTTCGTGTCGATACTGTAGAGGTATTGGTTGCAGTAGCCATATTCGTTGTACTTGCAGAGCAGGCCGTAGAGCTTGCCCGTAGCATAGTCGAACTGGATGCTGTTGTTCCACCACATGGGGAAATCATTCTCCGTGCCGTCCCATTCCACCGTGTGGAGAACGATGGAGTCGAGTTCGGCGAAGTTGTTCTCCATGTCGAGGCGGGTCAGGATAGAACCATCGACGCTGAGGTAAGTTTCGCCGTCTTCAGCAACGTATTCGCTGAGAATGGGGCGAGCGGCCCAGAGCTGTCCCTGGGCATCGAAAGCGATGGCCATGTAGTACTTGTCGAGCTTGGCCACTTCTTCGAATTCACCGTTGTCGGCATAGATAAGACCGATGCGCGAAACGAGTTCCTGCGTTTTGATGTCGGGGTTGTAGATGCTCATGGAGTCGTTGCGGCACATGCCCCAGAGTTCGCCCGTCACGGGGTGCTGGCTTGCGCTTTCCACCGTAAACCACTGCCACTTCAATGCAGCGATTTCCGTGCTGAGAGTCACAGTGTCGCCCGTAGCGAGGTCTACCTTGAGGAAGCGTTGGGGCCATGCACCCCAGCCGAGGTCGTAGTTGATGACCTCATAGCCCAGGTAGCACTGTTCCTTCGTTGTGGGGTCCTTGTAGAGGGCAGAACCGAGCATCGTGCGCTTGTGGAGCGGGTCGCGGTCGTAGTCGGAAACGCACATGATTTTCGTGCGGTCGTTCGTGTTGCCGGTGTAGAAGCGGATCACGCCGGGTTCGTTGTTGGCGTCGGTCTGAGTGGCGGCGAAACATTCCACGCCCTTCAGTTTCACGTCGTTCAGGCCTGCTGCCTTGGCCGGCTGGCTGAGCACGGGGCGCTTCGGGAAGAGTTCGGGGAAGCCCTTCTTCACCTTCACCTGAGCCATTGCCACCGTAGCCACCATGGAGAGCAGGAAGCCGAGGAGTAATGTAGCTTTTCTCATAAGCTGAAAAAGATTTATACCGTCCTGCGGCGGCAAGTCGCAGGACGGCGGGGTTGATAATAAAGATAGATTATTTCACAATGATTTTCTGTGCCTTCTGTCCTTGGCGCTTCACGTACACGCCCTGGCCCAGGGTTTCGGGGTTTACGCGGCGGCCGTGGAGGTCGTAGAAGGCAGCTTCGCCTTCAGCCTCTGCGGCGAGCGTCGGGGCGATGGCGGTGTAGTCGCCTTCGGGCAGTACAAGCTTGAACTTGTTCGAGAGGTTGGCCCAGTACCACGGCGTGTTGGGCACGTCGATGAAGCGGACGAGGAGCATGCTCTTGGGGAAGGTAATCACGTTGCCTTCGAGCTTGCCGAAGTAGCCGAGTTTCTCCACTTCCTCCATCGTCTTGCCGTTGTTCAGTTCGCGGTCGGCGCGCGACCAGAGCACGATGCGTCCGTAGCCCATGTCGTAGCCGCAGCCGTTCTCCATCTGCTTGATGTACACGCGGTTGTGGTCCGTGGCGTCGATTTCCATGTAGTAGTGGCGCGTATAGTCGTACGAGAGCGAGTTGGAGTAGGGGTAGTAGTCGCCGTAGGGGTCAACGAGTCGGAAGTAGCCCGGCCGGTCCGTGCTTTCCTCCACTGCCACGCTGAAGGTACAGCTCTCGAGGCCCGCGATGTTCATTTCGCAGTCGGCGAGGAAGGCTTCCGTGTAGGTGCCCAGGCCGAGCGATTTCCAGCCCACGTTGTAGTACTTCAGTTCCTGCGTCACATAGGCCGGCGTGAAGGGTTCGCCTTTGTAGTAGGGCACGGCAATGACCGTATATACGTCGTCGGTGAAATAGTCCAGTTCCACCTCGCCCGAAGCCGTGATGTCCTGGTAGTTGCACTTGCCTTCGTACATCAGCGCGAGCGAGTCGTTGCTGGCGTCGCCGTGGAACATGGCCACGCGCACCTTTTCGCAGCTGTCGCCCACCGTGATGTAGGTCGAAATCTTGTTCTCCTTGCCTTCGGCGAGGCCGTTGATGCGTACGTCCACGTCGAGGTCCGGAGCGTCGGGCAGCTTCAGGCGGAACTTGCCGTTGTAGTTGGCGAAGCGCCACTGGTCGTCCGGTGCGAAGTCATATTTGATAAGGAGCGAGGACACGGGGAACGTGATGTGGCCGTTGCGGAGCACGCCGCAGGCACCGTCCTCGATAGCCCCGTCGAGGTTGCCCTCGTGGTCGAACTTGTAGCCGGCGATGGAGTAGATTTCCATGGCGCCGTCGCCAAAGTCGAAGCCCGTGTTGCAGCGTCCGAGATAGACGTGGTCGGGGTCAGAGGCGTTCACTTCGAGGTAGGTGTCCTCGTCAGCGGTTTCCACGGGAGTGTAGGGATAGTTGCGGTAGGGATTGACCACGCGGTACACGCCCGGGCGGGTCTCGCTCGCCTCCACTTCCACGTCAAATTCGAGGCATTCCACGAGGTAGAGGGTCGTGAAGAAGTCGTCGCGCATTTGTCCCGTACCGAGCGGAACCCACGTTTCCTCTGTTACGCCGGCCTTCGCCTGCACGGTCGACAGGGCCTTCTTCTGTGCGGAGAAGAAGTTTTGTCCCGCGTCAGCGCGGCGGATAGGTTGTGCATTGACCCACTGGCAGAGAGAACACATTACCAGAAGGGTCAGGCTTTTGAGTAGTTTCATAAATGATGTATAACTGTTGAGTAATGTGAATATAGGCTGATCAACGAAAAGACAATGGCGCAAACTTCCCCTTGCTTCGTTTCGTGTTTAGCTTAGAAGTTTCTGTGCGACATTTCGGGGGCAAATATAAGCAAATTGGGATAAAAATCAAAAA
>CALZMA010000145.1 GCA_945788445.1 uncultured Bacteroidales bacterium
GTGTTCAAGGATGCACAGGTACTCTTCTTCCAGCCACCTATGATTACAGGTTACGGTGCAACGAACGGCTTTACGTTCAACCTGCAGGACCGTACGGGTGGCGACCTGAACAAGTTCTACGACGTCAGCAAGGACTTCCTGGCCGAACTCGTGAAGCGCCCCGAAATCGAATCGGCCCAGACGAACTTCAACCCGAACTTCCCGCAGTACGTCATCGACATCGACGCTGCGAAGTGTAAGCGCGCCGGCATCTCGCCCTCCGACATTCTCTCCACGCTCCAGGGCTACTATGGCGGTCTCTACTCGTCCAACTTCAACCGCTTCGGTAAGATTTACCGCGTGATGATCCAGGGCGAGCGCAGCGAACGCGCCAACTTCGAGAGCCTCTACAAGATCAAGGTGCGCAACGGCGCGGAAATGGCTCCCATCACGGAGTTCATGTCCATCAAGCCCAGCTTTGGTCCGGACAACATCAACCGCTTCAACATGTACACCTCCATGGACGTGAACGGTAACCCGGCTTCGGGCTACACCTCGGGCCAGGCCATCAAGGCCATCGAAGAAGTGGCCGCACAGACGCTGCCCCAGGGCTACTCGTTCGAGTTCTCGGGACAGTCGCGCGAGGAACAGTCGAGCGCAGGCAGCACCACAGCCATGGTGTTCATCCTCTGCTTCGTCTTCATCTACCTCCTCCTCTCCGCCCAGTACGAGAGCTACCTGCTGCCCTTCGCCGTGTTGCTCTCCGTGCCCTTCGGCTTGGCCGGCTCCTTCCTCTTCATCCAGGGTATGGGTAGCCTGAGCCTCATCCCCGGCGGTGTGGGACAGTTCTTCAACATGATTTTCGGCAGCGCGTCCAACAACATCTACGTGCAGATTGCATTGATCATGTTGATGGGTCTTCTGGCCAAGAACGCCATCCTTATCGTTGAGTTCGCCCTCGACCGCCGCAAGATGGGCATGAGTATCTCCTGGGCCGCCGTGCTCGGTGCCGGTGCCCGTCTGCGTCCTATCCTCATGACCTCTCTCGCCATGATTATCGGTCTGCTCCCGATGATGTTCGCCTTCGGCGTAGGTGCCAACGGTAACCGCTCGCTCGGTACGACGGCTATCGGCGGTATGCTTATCGGTATGATTTTCCAGATTTTCATCGTGCCCGTTCTCTTCGTGATCTTCCAGTCGCTGCAGGAGAAGGTGAAGCCGATGACTTGGGAGGATATCGAGTCTTCCGAGGCTGATTCCGACCTTGCCCAGTACACCAAATAGGTGGTAAACGGCACCCCGCGTGCCAGGCAATGGGGCAGGCGAGCCCCGCTCCATTGCCTACCCAAATTTTAAGCTTTTTCTCAATGAAAAATTTCATTTATATCATAGGTTGCTCCGCCCTTCTGACCAGCTGCCACCTCTACAGCAACTACGAACGCCCCGAAGGCCTCACCAAGGGCATGGAAAACCTCTACCGCAACGACTCGGCCCAGGCGGTGGCTGCGGCCGACACCACGAACTTCGGCAACACGCCCTGGCAGGAGGTCTTCACCGACCCGCAACTGCAGGACCTCATTACCAAAGCACTGGCCAACAATACGGACCTTCGCAGCATCGACCTGACCATCCAGCAGGCTGAAGCCGGACTGAAGGTGAGCCGTCTCGCCTACTTCCCCATGCTGACCATCGGCGGACAGGGAACCATCTCGAGCTGGGACTTCGGCAAGGCCACGAAGACATACAGCTTCCCGCTCGAGGCTACCTGGCAAATCGGTTCGTTCGGCTCGCTGCGCAACACGAAGAAGGCAAGTGAAATGTCGCTGGAAATGGCAAAAGCCGGCAAACAGGCCGGACGCACGTCAATCATAGCCGCTGTAGCCAACCTCTACTATACGCTCCAGATGCTCGACGAACAGCTGAAGACCACGGAGAGCACCGTGGCCATCTGGGCTGAAAACGTGCGCGTGATGGAACTGATGAAGACGGCCGCCATGACCAACGAGGCTGCCGTGGGCCAGGCCAAGGCTAACTACTACAGCCTGCAAAGCTCGCTCCCCACGCTGCGACAGAACATTACGCAGACGGAAAATGCGCTCTGCTCGCTGCTCCACGAGGCTCCCCACACCATCGCACGCGGACAGTTCAACGCAGACAGCTTCCCCGCCCAGTATTCTACGGGTGTGCCTCTCCAGCTCCTGGCCAACCGCCCCGACGTGCGCGCTGCTGAACTCCAGCTGGCGAAGTCGTTCTACAACATCAACGAGGCGAAAGCTGCTTTCTACCCCTCGCTGACCATCGGTGCCCAGGCTTCCTGGACCAACAACGCGGGCATGATTGTGAACCCGGGCAAGATTTTGTCCTCGGCCTTCGCTTCGCTCACGCAGCCTATCTTCATGAACGGCCGTCTCCAGGCAAACCTGAAGGTGTCCAAGCTGGAATACGAGAATGCACAGCTGCAGTTTGAGCAGAAGCTGCTCGATGCCGGCAAGGAAGTGAGCAACGCCCTCACCGACTACCAGGCTGCCGAAGCCCGCCAGGCTCTGCGCCAGAAGCAGGTGGAAACGCTGACCACTACCCTCGCCAACACGCAGGAACTCTTCCAGCGCAGCAGCAGCACGACTTACCTCGAAATCCTCACCGCGCAGCAAAGCCTCATCCAAGCCCAACTGAACCTCATCCAGGACAAGTTCGACAAGGTGCAGGCTGCCATCAGCCTCTACCAGGCACTCGGCGGCGGACGCGAAATGTAGACTTCACCCCGTTTCTTTCACCTTTTTCCGCAGCGGCCCCGGCCCGCGGGGAGAGGTGGAAGAAACGCCTGTTTCATACACCCTCAAACCTTCCTTCAAGATGATTTCTCCTTTAGCATACGTAGACCCCGCTGCAAAGTTGGGCAAGAATGTTGAAGTCGGCCCCTTTGCCTACATCGAAGGCGACGTGGTCATCGGCGACAACTGCGTAATTCACCCCCACGCGAGCATTCTGAACGGTACGACCATGGGCTCGGGCAACCAGGTGTACCAAAACGCTGTAATCGGCTCCACGCCCCAGGACTTCCACTATGTGGAGGGACAGCCCAAGCACGTGGTGATCGGCAACGACAACCACATCCGTGAAAACGTGGTGATTGCCGGCAGCACCTTCCCCGACAAGGCTACCCGCATCGACAACGGCAACTTCATCATGGACCGCGTACACATCTGCCACGATGTACACATCTTCGACAAGTGCGTGCTCGGCATCGGCAGCTGCGTGGCCGGCGACAGCGAAATCCACGACGGTGCCATCCTCAGCAACGGCGTGGTCATCCAGCAGCAGTCGCGCGTAGGCCGCCTCTCGCTCGTGCAGAGCGGTTGCCGCGTGGCCAAGGACGTGCCGCCCTACATCATTCTCGGCGGCAACCCCGCTGCCTACCACGGCGTGAACGCTGTGGTGCTGAAGCACCTCGACGTGTCGGAACGCGTGCTGCGCCACATCGCCAACACCTACCGCATCATCTACACGGGTAACTTCAGCCTGCAAGACGCGACCATCAAGATTCCCGAACAAATCCCCATGAGCGACGAAATCCATAAAATCCTCGACTTCATCAAGGATGCACGCAACGGCATCGTTCGCCACCTGAAGGAAGAATAACCCCCCTTTCCTTCCCCCTCGCTCTATCCGAATACAGGCGAAACCCTCCGGCCGGCTTCTCTCCCGAGGCCATCGGAGGGTTTCGCCTTTTTTGCCGTAAACAACCTCTATTTCTCCCCCAAAAGCCTCCGCCAAAGGCCAATTTCGCTCCCGAAATCACTTTTTTGCAAAAAAAATGGGGCTTTCCCTTGTTTGTTTGAAAAATAGCTGTACCTTTGCACCGCGTTTGAGAGATAACGCAACCAGACAACAAGGAAAGGAAGTTTGGGTGAGTGGCTGAAACCACCAGTTTGCTAAACTGACGTACGG
>CALZMA010000146.1 GCA_945788445.1 uncultured Bacteroidales bacterium
CCCTGCTTCACGTAGAGCGTGCGGGCAATGAGCGTGCCGCAGGCGGCCACCACGCTGCGGCCGAGTTCGAAGTGGAGCTGCTGGCCCGGACGCAGGCGGAGGTGCGAGGCGAAGGTGGCGAAGTAGCCCTCGAAGTTGGGGATGGGGTTCTCGTCTGGGGCTTCATAGTCGATGCCTAAGCCGCCGCCCACGTTGATGTTCGGTGTTTGTATGCCGGCGGCTTCGAGTTCGTCCTGCAAATCGTTGATGCGCGCGCAGAGGGCTTCGAAGGGTTCGAGTTCTGTGATTTGGCTTCCGATGTGGAAGTGGAGCCCCACGTATTCAACGCCTTCCAGCGCTTCGGCGCGGCGGATGGCAGGGAGGCAGTCCTCGAGTGCCAGGCCAAACTTGTTCTCGTTGAGGCCCGTGGTAATTTTGGCATGCGTGTGGGCATCCACGTTGGGATTGATGCGGAACGCCACGCGGGCCTTCTTGCCCATGGCTGTGGCCAGTTCGTGAATGGCTTCGAGTTCGGGCAGGCTCTCCACGTTGAAGCTGTGGATGCCGGCCTGGAGTGCGAGGCGGATTTCGCGGTCGGTCTTGCCCACACCGGCAAAGACGATGCGGTCGGCGGGGAAACCTTGGGCCAATGCGGCCTCCACTTCGCCGCCCGAAACGCAGTCGGCACCGAGGCCCGCCTCCTGGATGAGCCGGAGCAGGCGCGGGTTGGCGTTTGCCTTGATGGCATAATGTACGTGGAAGTCGGGGCGGTCGGCGGTGCAGCGCTGGATGGTGCAGAGCGTTTCGCGCAGACAGTCAAGGTCGTAGTAGTAGAAAGGAGTATCCAACTCGTGGAAATGTGTCAGAGGAAAAGTCATGCTTCGCGTAGTTTAGAAGTCCAAGGGTTTAGAGTTGAAATAGCCTAAAGTTTAGAAGTCTAAAGGTCTAAAGTATAGAAGTCTAAAGGTTTAGAGTTTATAGCCTTGAAGCGCTCCGCGCTTGCTGGGAGCAAAGGAGCGGAGCGCTTCTGGTACTTACTGGAAAAGTTTCTGGCTCAGTGCGCAGAGCGTTTCCTTCTTGTCAGCTTCGCGCACGAGGAGCGAGATGTTGTGGTTGCTGCCGCCGTAGGAAATCATGCGCACAGGGATATGGCTGAGCGCTTCGGTTACCATGGTCTCAAAGCCCACGTTGCCCCAGCGGAGGTCGCCTACCACGCAGATGATGCACATGTTTTCGTCCGTCTCCACGGTGCCGTACTTCTTCAGTTCTTCCGTGATGGCAGCGAGGTGTGCCGTATTGTCGATGGTCAGCGTCACGCCCACTTCGCTCGTCGTCACCATGTCCACGGGTGTCTGGTGGCTTTCGAAGATTTCGAAGACTTTGCGGAGGAAGCCCGTGGCGAGGAGCATGCGCGAGGAAACAATCTTGATGGCCGTGATGTTGTCCTTGGCGGCTACAGCCTTGATGGTGCCCTGCTGCATCTGGTTGTTGATGATGGTGCCGGGAGCGGCGGGGTCCATCGTGTTGAGCAGGCGTACGGGTACCCCCGCGAAGCGTGCGGGCTGGATGCAGGTGGGGTGGAGGATTTTCGCACCAAAGTAAGCCAGTTCGGCAGCTTCCTCAAAGTTCAGCTGGCGCACGGGCGTGGTGTTCGGCACAAAGCGCGGGTCGTTGTTGTGCATGCCGTCGATGTCCGTCCAGATTTGGATTTCCTCAGCGCCGAGCACGGCACCGATGAGGCAGGCCGTATAGTCCGAGCCGCCGCGCTGGAGGTTGTCGATTTCCCCCTCGAGGTTGCGGCAGATGAAGCCCTGGGTAATGTAGAGTTCGTAGTTGGGGTTGTCGCTGACTTGGCGCTTCACCTCCGTCTTGATGAACGCCATGTCGGGTTCTCCGTTGCCGTCGATGCGCATGAAGTCCAGTGCGGGGAGGAGCTTCACCTTCACGCCCTGTTCAAGCAGGTAGTTCGTCACCATGTTGGTGCTCATCAGCTCGCCCTGCGCCAGGATTTCCTTTTCAAGCGAAGGCGTGTAGCCCCCTGCGGTGAGGTTGTGGAGGTGCTGGAAAATTTCCTTCAGCAGCTTGCGCGTAGCCTCCGCCATTTCTTCCGTGGCGTAGAGTTCGCTCACGTGTTGCATATAGAGGTTGCGCAGCTTGTTGATGACGTTGTTGGCTGCTTCGGGATTGTGTTTTGCGATGTAGTCCGCGATTTCAACGAGTGCGTTGGTCGTGCCTGACATGGCCGAGAGGACCACGATTTTGGTCTGTCCATCGCAAATCAGTTTGCACACGTCTTTCATGCGCTGGGGCGAGCCCACGGAGGTGCCGCCGAATTTGAGTATCTTCATTTGTTGGGAGAAGTGAGATGTTTGTCAGTTGGGTAGGTTGAATAGGATAGCCTCAGGCATCGAGTTCGATGGTTGCCGAATATTCGTTTGTCACCTGCTCGAGCGAGCCGTTTTGACAGCGGTAGACGATGCCGGGGTATTCGGAGAGCAGGTTGAGGTTGTGCGTGACCATGACGATGGCCGTGCCCTGTTCACGTGCCGAGCGCAGGATTTCCATGATGTGGCGCGCCGTGTCGTTGTCGAGGCTGCCGATGGGTTCGTCGGCGAGGAGCACTTGGGGGTGGCTGAGCAGTGCCCGGGCTATGCAGACGCGCTGCTGTTCGCCGCCCGAGAGTTCGTGGGGAAAGCAGTGCGCCTTGTCGGCGAGCCTCACCATGTCGAGCACCTCGGCGATGCGTCCCGGGCGGAGCTTCTTTTTCCACCCCGTGGCGCGGAGCACGAAGTCGAGGTTCTGTTCCACCGTGTGGTGACGCAGGAGCTGGAAGTCCTGGAAAACGATGCCGAGGCGGCGGCGCAGGGAGGGTAGATGGCGGTTCTTGAGGCGCGTGAGGTCCACGTCGAAGATTTGTGCCGAACCTTCCTGAACGGGCACTTCGCCGTAGAGCGCCTTGAGCAGGGTGCTCTTGCCGCTACCCACTTTTCCGATGATATAGACAAAGTCGTTCTCGTTCACTTGGAAGTCCACGTGGTGCAGCACCGTTGTGTCGTCGTGGCTGAGGGCGACTCCTTGGAGATTGATGAGCATGGGGAGGAGGGAAAGAATTTGTGGGATAAGTTAATGGAGGTTGCGTGGCCAGTAGTCCGGGACGGAATCCTGCCGCAGCGGCCGCGCTGGGGCGGACAGGGCTTAGTCCAGTTTCAGCACGGCGAGGAAAGCCTTCTGGGGCACCTGCACGTTGCCGATTTCCTTCATGCGCTTCTTGCCTCGCTTCTGCTTCTCAAGCAGCTTGCGCTTACGGCTGATGTCGCCGCCGTAGCATTTTGCCGTCACGTCCTTGCGCACCTGCTTCACCGTTTCGCGGGCAATGATTTTCGCTCCGATGGCGGCCTGGATAGCGATGTCGAACTGTTGGCGCGGCAGCAGTTCCTTCAGTTTCTCGCACATGCGGCGGCCGAAGTAGACCGAGTTGTCCACGTGAGTCAGCGTAGAGAGTGCATCGACCGGTTCGCCGTTGAGGAGAATGTCGAGTTTCACGAGTTTCGAGGGGCGGAAGCCGATGGAGTGGTAGTCGAACGAGGCGTAGCCCTTCGATATGCTCTTCAGCTTGTCGTAGAAGTCGATGACGATTTCGGCGAGCGGCATGTCGTAGTAGAGTTCCACGCGGTTGCCCGACACATATTCCTGCTTGATGAGTTCGCCGCGCTTGCCGAGGCAGAGCGTCATGATGTTGCCGATATAGTCCGTGCGGGTGATGATGGATGCGCGGATGTAGGGCTCTTCAATGTGGTCGATTTCCGTCTGGTCCGGCATGCCTGCGGGGTTGTGTACCTCAAGCAGGTTCATGTGCTTGTCGTAGACATTGTAGCTCACGTTCGGCACCGTCGTGATGACGTTCATGTTGAACTCGCGGTCGAGGCGTTCCTGCACGATTTCCATGT
>CALZMA010000147.1 GCA_945788445.1 uncultured Bacteroidales bacterium
CAAAAGCAAACAGCCAAATGATACGACACGGGTCGGCTTCCTGATTAGGAAACCGACCCGTGGTTTGTGTATGCGCGGGGCATTTCGCCTTGCTTATTTTATTTATAGAGGTTTCCCGCGTTGTCCACCTGATTGAGGGGGATGGGGAAATAGAGTTCGTTCTCCGTAAGGCTGGCACCCTCGTAATAAGAGCGGATCTTGCCCTCGGCGGCATAGTAGGCATTTACGGTTTCCACGGCCGTGCCCCAACGCACGAGGTCGAACCATCGGAGTCCCTCCATGGCCAGTTCCAGGCGGCGCTCCATACGCACGGCTTTGCGTGCGCGGCTTTGCGTCCAGCCTGCAGCGGGATACTCGCCCACGGCATAGTGAGCCACCGAAGCGTTGAAATCGACAGGGCTATAAGCAGGGTCGAGCGAGCGGGCAGCCTTGCGGCGCACCTCGTTGATGAGTTCGCGGGCGGTGTCGAGGTCCTTGTTTTGCTCGATAAGCGCTTCGGCTTTCATGAGCAGCACATCGGCGTAGCGTATCAGTATGCAGTTGAGCGACGATGCGCCCCAAGGCACGATGCCGGGCTTTACGTAGGGCGACTCGGGAGCGGGATAAGGTTTCTTGCCTGAGAATTGCCCGTAAAGGCCGAGGTTGCGGCACCATTTTTCATTGTACTCATGCGAGCGCCAAGGCATACCGATGCGTCCGAGCGTGAAATCGAGGCGCGGGTCCACGTTGCCCGCAAAGTCTGCGCGGTCCACGTTCTGCCCATCGGGTGCGCCGTCAAGGTAAGGCAGGCCATTGGCATCGGTACGGAAAGCATTGGCGAGATTTTGAGAGCCGAGATAGAAATCGTCGCCGTTTCCATAAAGGTTGCCTTCGGAGAAGGTGCAGTTGAGGCAGTTGTTGAAGTTGAACTGGTCGGGCGAGTTAGCAGAGGAGAACTGAACGGCGAGAATTGACTCGCGCTGATTGTTGAACTCCGGCTTCGACATATCTAAGAAATTGTCGTAGAGCTGGTATTTGCGGCTGGCGATAACGTAGCCTGCATACTGCTCGGCTTCTGCCCAGCTGCTCGTGAAAAGGTCAACGCGGGCCAGGAGAGCAGCCGCCACGTAACGGTTGAAGCGTCCTACCTGTTCCTGAGTTTCGGGCAATAGTTGGTAGCTTTCGCGTAGGTCCTTTTTGATAAATTCTGCTATTTGCTCGCGGGTGTATTGGTCGGCGCGGCAGGTGTTGGGGTCGGCAGTATTTTCATCGATATAGGGGAACTGCTTGAAGATGCGCAGCATATCGAAGTAGTAGTAGGCGCGGAGCGTTTTCATCTCTGCCGTCATCGAGGCTTTTTCCTGCCCGCCGATTGCCTCCGAGGCTGCAATGGCGCGGATCACGGTGTTGCAGCGGCTGATTGAGAAATAGTTGTTGCGCCATTTGAAGTCGGCCACGGGGTTGTCGCTCTCCACGTTGCCCACTTCGAGCTGGTGGATATATCCCTCCATGCCCACGCCGTCGCCGCCTTTGAGCGCGTCGTCGGAGCGTACGTCGAAGACCCAGTTGTTGATGGGGCCGGCAAACGATTCGTTGTTGCCGAAATAATGGTTGAGCAGCGTGGCATAGGCTGCCGTCATGAGGTCAACGGCTTCCTCATCGCCGATATTGTTGTTAGTATATACGCCCTGCGGCTCGGTGTCGAGCAGGTCGTCGCATGAGCCTGCCATTAGGCCCAAAGAGATCGCGGCAAAGGCGCGGAGGGAAATGTTTGCTATGTTTTTCAGTTTCATGGTTGCAGTGGTGTTTTAGTAGGGACGTTTTATTGTTTTTCTCTAAGTCAGTCTAAAACTGCAGGTTGATGCCGAACGTGAAGGTACGCGGGCGCGGATAGGCGCCGTTGTCGATGCGCGCTCCGTATTCGGCGGGCAGGAGTTCGGGGTCGAGGCCGGAGTAGCCCGTGATGGTAAACACGTTTTCCACCTGTCCGAACACCTCAACTTTCGTGGCCTTGATTTTATCCAGCAATTTTGAAGGGAAGGCATAGGAGAGCTTGAGGTATTTCATCTTGAGGAACGAGCCATTTTCCACGTAATAGGTAGAAAAGCGGTTCTCGTTGTTGTCGTCGGTGAGCGTCAGCGCGGGAATGTCGGTGTCGGTGTTGGTCGGCGTCCACGCGTTCAGAATGTCTACGCCCCTGTTGGTGGAAAGGTTGCCATAGTTCATCGAGAGGAGCTGGCGCTTCATGTGGTTCTGGATGTCGAAGCCGAAGTCGCCGGCAAAGAACATGTCGAGGGTGAAACCCTTATACTTGAAAGCCATGTTGAGGCCCAGCGAAAGGTCGGGGTTGGGGTCGCCGATGATGCAGCGGTCGTCCTCGTTGATCACGCCGTTGCCGTCGAGGTCGCGGTAGATAAGGCGGCCGGGGGCGGCGCCGGGTTGCGTGGCATGGCTGGCCACCTGCTCATCGTTCTGGAAAATGCCGTCGCACACATAGCCGTAATACACGCCCATGGCCTGTCCGGGAATGAGGCGTTGGTCGCCGCCGATATATTTCTGTCGCGAGTTGAGCGTGATGAGTTTGTTCTTATACTGCGAGAGGTTGAGCGAGGCGTTCCAGGAGAAGTCGCCGTATCTCGGGCTTCTGTAGCCCAGCGTCACTTCCCAGCCCTTGTTCTCCATTTCGCCCGTGTTGAGCCATATCGAGGCGTTCTCGCCTGCCACGGCGAGTGCGGGCGGAATGGTGAGCATGTCCTTGGTTCTCTTGATGTAGTAGTCGGCTGAGAGGGTGAGCGAGCCTTCGAAGAGCGCGAGGTCGATACCCACGTTGTGCTGGCTGGTGGTCTCCCATTTCAGGTCGGGGTTGCCGGTGGCGGAGAGCGTGATGCCTGCGTTAGTCTTGTCGCCTGTGCCGCTTAGGTCGTAAGCGCCGTTGCCCGTGTTGTAGATATACGTGGTGTAGGCGGGATAGAGGGCGGGAATGTTCGCGTTACCGTTCTGTCCCCAAGAGTAGCGGAGCTTCAGGTCGGTGAGGATTTTGTTTTTAGGGAAAAAGTTTTCCTGCGTGGGGCGCCATGCCAGCGAGAAAGCGGGGAACACGCCCGAGCGGTTTTCCTTAGCAAAGCGCGAGTTGGCGTCGCGGCGCACCGTAACGGAGGCGAGGTAGCGGTCGGCGTAGTTGTAGTCGGCCTTTGCGAACACCGAGAATACGCTCCACTGCGTCTTGCCGCCGCCGTTGTTGCGCGTGCCCGTGCCGCTACCGATTTGCATGTAGCCTTCGTCTTCGGAGGCATATCCCTCGCGCGATGCCGACAAGTCGCGGAAGGTGTAGCCGATGGCTTCGGTGCCGAGCAGCAGCATGAGGTGGTGCTTGTCGGCAAAGGTTTTATTATAGTTGGCTGTGTTGGTCCATGTCCATGTGTCGCCCTGTCCGTAGACGCTCGACATGCTGTTCACGTCGCCGGGGTTAACGGCGCGTCCGTAAGTGTTGTTGAAATATTGGCTGTGCTCCACGCCGATGTTCGACTTAATGGCGAGTCCCTCCACCGGTTTCACCTCGATAAAGGCGTTGCCCAGAATGCGCCAGGAAGCCAGGTCGTCGTCTTTGGCATTCTCGAGCTGCTGCACGGGGTTGGCGAGGTCGGAGCCGATGAGTTCCTTGGGGCGCATCCAGTCGCCGTCGGTGCCGCGCACGGGCAGTGCGGGGTGCTGGCTCATGGCCGTGAAGGGAATTCCGCGGTCGCCCGCCACGGCTGCGCCGCGGTTTTTCCAGTGCGTCACGAGCAGGTTCTCGCCCACGCTCAGGTAGCGGTTGAAGTTGTAGGTAGAGTTGAGGCGTGCCGAGTAGCGGTTGTAGAAAGTTTCCTTAATCGTGCCCTCATTGTTGATATAGTTGGCCGAGAAGAGCACGGAGCCTTTATC
>CALZMA010000148.1 GCA_945788445.1 uncultured Bacteroidales bacterium
CGTACTGGCATTCTCCAGCACATAGGCGCGGCAGAAGAGTTTGCCTTCGGGATAAACCAGGAGTTTGCCGTCGGCAGCTGCACAGAGGTTGTCGTCGGATGCGGTGAAGACCTTGTTGCCGGCCTCCACGTCGAACTTCGTGAGTTCCTTACAGCCCTTGAAGGGGAGGCTGTGGAGCGTGGGGTCGTTGATGAAGAGCGAGGTAATGTTGATGCCCGCGGGGATGGAGTGGGAAAGCGTGGTGATGTCGTTGAAGGATACTCCCGTGAAGGTCTTGGTTTCGGGGGCTTTGTTATCGGACTGGAGGGTCAGGCTAAGGTTGCCCGCACCGTCAAAGTCCATCGTGATGACAAACTTCGACGTGGCAGTGGTAGTGAACTTGTTTTCATTTTTTCCGTTCACCTTGGCCGTGAGTGTTCCAGCCTTAGCCCAATAAAGTTGGAAGCCGCCCGTGTAATCGTTGTCAAAAGAGTTGGTTCCCGTGGCGAGCAAGGCAGACCCCCATTCGTTAAACGCGCTACCATCGGTGGTGGCGCAGAGCGTCAGTGTCCAGGGCTTCGTGCCAGGGATGGCTGTTTCGGGAATAATCTGGGCACTTTGAGAACCAGCACCCACGATCGACGTGTTCACGTAGTTGTCGAGGCTGGTGCAGCTGGCGGGCAGTTTCACCGAAGTGAGGCCAAGCACGTTGGGAAACGTGGCGGGGCTGATGCCCATCAACTCCTTTCCGAGCGCATTCGTTTGTGTGAGGTCCAGGTCGCTCGTCCCCTGCTGGCTCACTGACGTAATGAAAATTTTGCCGTTGATTTCTTCGTAACCAAACTTCCAGTCGTTGTAGCTCAGTTCAGAAGCGGGGGCGAAGACGGCGGTGATGGTAGCGTTGTCGTAGGGGTAGAACTTGATGTTGTTCTCGTCCATCCACTCGCGGGGAAGATGGCGGCCAAGCTGGTCCTTCCAGTAGTCGATCTTGTAGCCATCTTTGGGGTTGCAACGAAGGATAATCTGTTCACCTACGGGATAAGTGTGGGTATCGGGCTGTCCGTTAGCGTCTACTGTACCGCGGTCAGTGTTGCCGCTGACAACCGAAACGGTGACAGCCTTCTTGGCTGGTTTCTCCACGTTCACCAGAATGTCGTAGACCATGCGGTTGGCTGTAGCCTTGGCATCGAAAGCACCCGTGGTAGCATCGTAACCCGTCTTCCAGGCACCGTCGAAACGGATGCGGATGTGGGTCAGGCCTTCGGGCGTGTCGAAGGGCAAGGTAATCTGGAGCGGACCGCTGCACGGGGCGCTGTTCGTGCTGTTGTGAGAACCCTTTACGGCGAGGAGTTCGTTGTTCATGTCAAACTCACCGTCGCTGTTGAGGTCGATGTAGGCGGTGAGGTAGGTGTATTGGAGGCCGCCGGCATCGGTCCAGTCGATGGTGAAGCTGCCACCGGGGGCGGCGGTAATCTGCTTGCTCACCGTCTGGAAGAGTTTGTCGGGACAGGCATCGGCCGAATAGAGTTCGGTCTCTTCACCATATTGTGTGAGGGTGAAGCTCTGCACATACTGGCTGTAGTCGACAATGTCGTTATAGTCGGTGCGGTCTTCGGTGGGGGAGCCCCACTTGTTGATGATGAAGTGGGCAGTGAAGGTTTCGGCTGCTGCTCCGTAGTAGGTGAAGCTTGCATCGGTGCTGACCACTTCGCCGGCGGCGTTGGTCCAGTTGAGGAAGTCGTAGCCTGCAGCGGGAGTAGCCACGAGTGTCAGGTAGTCTTTCGAAGAAACGCTCGTGCCTTCTTGGCCTTCAATGGCCACGGAGCCGTGGGCAGCATTTTCGGTGGCTACGATGACGGTGCGCGCCTCTGTGATGTTGTCCTTCAGGGTGGCGTAGAACTGGATGGACGTGCCGTCGCTGAGTTTCACGCTGGCCTTCACCTTGGCGGTGGCGCTGGTAGCAGGGATGGCGATGGTGGTTGCGTTCGTTACGCTTTCGTCCTTGCCAAACTGACCGTCGTTGTTGAAGTCAACGAAAAGGGTGGGATTGAGGTTGGCGGAGAGGTTGAAGGGAAGAACGAGGTTCTCGCCGCGGAAGCCGTCGGCAACGAGCTTGTTGCCGAGGTTGTTGTCCATCGTGCGGTAGGCGAAATGGGTCTTGCCGTCGGCGAGGCTGAGCTTCACGAAATACTTGCCGAAAAGTCTGTTGGCAACCTCGGCGGTGCTGCCCGTGGTGGTGTTGCTATAGGAGTAGACCGTGCCGCCCGAGTTGTGGGCCCACTTCCATTCCATGTCAAACCAGTCGGGGCCCTGGAGGTTGTTTTCGAAGAAGGTTTTCCAGCGGGCATAGTAGTAGTCCTTCATGATGCCGCCCCACATGCGGTAGGAGTAGTCGCGCAGACCTCCGCCGTTGGCTTGACCGCGGTCGCCCCATGTGGTGATGAGGGTACGGGCATTGTTGAGTTCGAGCCAGTCCCGGTCGGCATCGGTGATGTTGATGGGCGTGCCGTCGATAGTCTGTCCGTTCACTTCGTCGGCTATGCCGCGGGCCAGCTGTGTCCAGCGGCCTACGATGAAGTCCTTGTTGGTGTTGAGTAGTTCGTCGAGGTCGAGTATAAGCTGGAGGTAGGCATCGCGGCGCGCGTTGAAGAGTTCGGTGTTCTTGGCGTTGTCGGCCTCTTTGATGGCCTGCAGCAGGTAGTAGGCATAGTCGGTGAGTGCCTGGCGGGAGAGGTCGGTGAGGTCGTAGCTATAGTTCTCGCCGCTCAGTCCGGCCTCGAGGAGATTGTAGGCAGCGCGTGCCACATCCTGCGGGTCGTAGAAGATTCCCGTGCCGCCCCAGGAGGAAACAGAGCCAACCTGGAGGCTCGGGCGGGCGCAGACTACGCCTTCCATCGGGCCCTGGAGTCCGCTCGTGCAGTTGAGCGAGGAGTTGCGGAGGAGTTCCCAGGCATTGCGTGCGTTCTCGTTGTCCGTGCCGTAGCGGCTCACGGCATAGTCGGCGAGCCACTGCTTCGGGTCGGGTTTGCTGCTGTACCAGGGAAGTTCAAAGAGAGCGTCGTAGACAACGGGGACGGTTTCGATGGCTTCGGGCGTAGCGCCGATACCCTTGATGTTGCTGTGGGAAGCCTTCTGGTTGAAGAAGCCATCGATCACGCCGTTCAGTCGGCCATAGAAACCGGTGCGGCCGCCGAAGTTGTGGAGCATACAGTAGACGGCATCGTGGCCCTTGTAATCACCGAAGTGGGTGTGGGCATCGCTGAAGAGGTCGAGCACGATGAGTTCACCAACGGGTACCTTGTCGAGCACCTTGTACTGTTCCCCACTCCACTGCCAAAACTGAATCACCCACTTCTCGTCGATGTCGTCGTTGGCAGCCTTCATGGCGTCGTAGATGGCCTTGTAAGCTTTAGGCACGTCGATGCCGTCGGTGTTGGCACCTTCGTGGAAGGGGTCCATGCTATAATAGACCGATGTGCCCATAACGTCCTTGAGGATGGCGTAGTAGTTGGCAGCCATCGTAGTGAACACTTCGGAGTTGGGGTCGAGGATGTACGGACGCGTGAAGCCGCACCATCCGCCTTGGTTCTTGGCGGGATTTTTCGTCTTGGTGGTGAAGTCGCTGGGCACCATGCCGCAGAAGCCCGGCAGCACGGGTTTCATGCCGAGCTGGCGCATGCGGCCCAGGATTTGGCCGGCCAGTTGCTGCTGGCGCTTGTACCACCATTCGGGGTTCGGCCCGCCCCAGCCTTCGAGGTTGTTCATGCCCCACCAGGCCTGGAAGCAGGGACCGGCAATGAACTTGTTGGCTTCGTCGTGGCTATAACCGTACTTCTCCGTGAGCAGGCGGTACCAGACTACGTCGAGGCCGACAATCTGGAGCGGCATGTTGATGCCGTGCAGGGCCATCCAGTCGATTTC
>CALZMA010000149.1 GCA_945788445.1 uncultured Bacteroidales bacterium
CGGCGGAGCGGCGGTTGCCGGCAATCGACTGCACGGCCGAGGCGTGGGCGGCCCCGGCGGGCTTGAGCGCGGCTTCGGTAAACTCTTTCATCGTGTTCCACGCGCCGCACGACGGACAGCGGCCCACCCATTTCGGGGAGTCCTGTCCGCATTCCGAACAGACGTAGACGGTTTTCTGCTTGGCCATTTTTCTAATGCTAAAGAGGGAGAAACGACTGTCGGAGGGGCTACATGTCGCCCAGTGCGTCGCGCATGGCCACGAGTTCGGCCCGCACGGCGCGCAGGCGCTGCAGGGCTTCGACCGGACGCGGCACGCCCTCCTTGTTTTGCTTGAGCACTTCGCGCGCGGCGGCGATTTTCAGGCCGCGTCCCTTCACGAGGTCCTTGATGGCGCGGATGGTTTCGATGTTCTCCTTCGTGTAGCGGCGCACGCCCCGCGCTCCCTTTTTCGGGCACATTTGGGGAAACTCCTTTTCCCAGTACCGGAGGAGGGTTTCGGGGAGTTCGAGCATCTGGGCTACCTCGCTGATGGAGTAGAACATCTTGGCTGAAACGGTGGGCTGGTCGTTCATGGGCAGAAGGGGGAGGAGGGGTTATTCGTAGACGTTTTCAATTTCCACCACGTAGACCGTGTGGAACGAGCCGCCGGGCCGTTCGTTGTACCAGCGTTCGCGCACCTCGGGGTCGAGGAATTGCGCCGCCTGCATCTCGCTGCGGAAGAGCTTGCGGCCGACCAGGGTGAGCCGGGCCTCGGCGAAGCCCACCGAGCCTTCGGGCGTGGCCACGGGCGTGAGGCCGCATTCGGCCACCTTGTCGTGGTCGCGGCCCGAAACGGTGCCGCAGTGGTTCAGCGTGTGGCGTGCCTTTTCGTCCATGCCGAGGAAGGAGAGGGTGAGGCGGTCGTGGGTTTCCGTAAACTGGTATGTGTGGCGCTCGGGGCGGACAAAGACGAAGGCCACGGGCTTGTTCCAGAGCCAGCCCAGGCCTCCCCACGAGGCCGTCATGGTGTTGAAGCCCGCCTCGAGGCTTCCGGCCGTCACGAGCATCCATTCTTTGCCGATGAGGTGAAACACGTCTTCGCGTGCCAGGGTTTCTATCGTTGTCTGTTTCATTGGGAAATGCAAAGGGTGAGGGTGTATTTTGAAGCACAAGAGGTTATAAACCTACCCCCAGAAGGCGCAACGCATTTCGCGGAAGTAAATTTATAACCTCAAAGTACGGTATGTCAAAGTAGGCATCCGCCTGTGCGGAGCCCTGCGGGAATTATCCCAGAACGAGTTCTACCACTTTTTCCACGGCAGCTTCGAGGTTCGTAGCGTCCTTACCGCCGGCCGTAGCGAAGTGGGGCGCACCGCCACCGCCGCCCTTGATGAGCTTGGCGGCTTCGCGCACGATGGCACCCGCGTTGAGCTTGCGCTCTTCCACGAGGTTCTTGCTGATCATCAGCGTGAGGAGCGGCTTGCCCTCGTAGGTGGTGCCGAACACGCTGACCGTGCTTTCCGGCAGCATGCCCGAGATTTGGAAGGCCAGGTCCTTGGCACCGTCGGGCGAGACGGTGGCGGGGAGAACGGACTTGATGAGCTTCACGCCGTTCACCTCCACGGCCGCATTCACCATGCGGTCGCGGATGGCGAGGAGCTGCTTCTTGTGGAGTGCTTCCATTTCCTTGCGGAGGCCTTCGTTTTCCTCGATGGTCTTGCGGATGACGGCCTGCAGGTCCTTCGCACCCGTGAAGAGGGCGCGGAGGTTGTTGAGGAGGTCCTCCTGGGCGTAGGCACGCTCTTCGGCGATTTCGCCCGTGACGGCTTCCACGCGGCGCACGCCGGCTGCCACGCTGCTTTCGCTGACGATGCGGAAGAGGCCCAGGCGGCCCGTGCTGCCGGCATGGCAGCCGCCGCAGAACTCAACGCTCTTGTCGAACTGCACCACGCGTACGCGGTCGCCATACTTCTCTCCGAAGAGGGCGATGGCGCCCAGCTTCTTGGCTTCGTCCATGGGCACGTCGCGGTGGTCCTGCAAGGGGATGTCCTCGCGGATGCGGCGGTTCACGATGCGTTCCACTTCGCGGATTTCCTCGGGTGTCACTTTCTGGAAGTGCGAGAAGTCGAAGCGGAGGTATTCGGGAGTGACGAGCGAACCCTTCTGTTCCACGTGGGTGCCGAGCACCTCGCGGAGGGCCTGGTCGAGGAGGTGGGTAGCCGTGTGGTTGGCCTCGCTGCCGCGGCGTGCCTTGAGGTTCACTTCGGCGTGGAAGGCAGCCTCGGGCTGTGCGGGGAGTTTCTTGGTGAGGTGGATGGGCAGGTTGTTCTCGCGGCGCGTGTCGAAGATGTCCACGGTTTCCGTTTCGTTCTTCAGCACACCCTTGTCGCCGACCTGGCCACCCATTTCGGCGTAGAACGGACTCTTGTCGAGGACGAGTTCGAAGTAGGTCTGCTTCTTCTGCTGCACACGGCGGTAGCGCAGGATGTGGCAGTCAAATTCCGTGAAGTCCCAGCCCTTGAATTCGGTTTCACCCTCGCGGAGCACCACCCAGTCGTCGGTTTCGACGGCGGCGGCGTTGCGTGCGCGTTCCTTCTGCTTCTGCATTTCGGCATCGAAGCGCTTTTCGTCCACGCTCATGCCGTGTTCCTGGCAGATGAGCTGCGTGAGGTCGAGGGGGAAGCCGTAGGTGTCGAAGAGGGTGAAGGCTTTTTCGCCGTCCACCACGTCCTTGCCTTCCTCGCGGGTCTTGGCAATGACTCCTTCGAGCATGCTGATACCCGTGGAGAGGGTGCGGAGGAAGCTCTCTTCCTCTTCCTGGATGACACGGCCGATGAGCACCTGCTGGGCCTTCAGTTCGGGGTAGGCAGCGCCCATCTCCTCGACCAGCGTGGGCACGAGGCGGGCGAGGAAGGCTTCGCGCTGTCCGAGGAAGGTGTAGGCGTAGCGCACGGCGCGGCGCAGGATGCGGCGGATGACGTAGCCGGCCTTCGCATTGGAGGGCAGCTGGCCGTCGGCTATGGAGAAGGAGATGGCGCGCAGGTGGTCGGCAATCACGCGCATGGCCACGTCGACCTTCTCTTCCTTGCCGTAAGTGAATCCGGAGAGTTCGCCGATCTTGCGTATGATGGGTTGGAAGATGTCGGTATCGTAGTTGGAGTTTTTGCCCTGGATGGCGCGCACGAGGCGTTCGAAGCCCATGCCGGTGTCGATTACGTTCATCGAGAGGGGCTCGAGGCTGCCGTTGGCCTTGCGGTTGAACTGCATGAACACGATGTTCCAGATTTCAATCACCTGCGGGTCGTCCTGGTTCACGAGTTCGTAGCCCGGGCGCTTGGCCTTCTCTTCGGGCGTACGGCTGTCGAGGTGGATTTCGGAGCAGGGGCCGCACGGTCCCGTGTCTCCCATTTCCCAGAAGTTGTCGTGCTTGTTGCCATTGATGATGTGGTCGGCGGGGAGGTACTTGGCCCAGATGGAAGCGGCCTCGTCGTCGCGGCTCAGGCCTTCTTCGGGCGAGCCTTCGAAGACAGTGGCGTAGAGGTCGGCGGGGTCGAGTTTCAACACTTCCACGAGGTATTCCCAGGCCATGTCTATGGCACCTTCCTTGAAGTAGTCGCCGAAGCTCCAGTTGCCCAGCATTTCGAACATGGTGTGGTGGTAGGTGTCGTGGCCGACTTCTTCGAGGTCGTTGTGCTTACCGCTCACGCGGAGGCACTTCTGTGAGTCGGCGCGGCGGCGCGGCTCGGGGTCGCGCTGGCCCAGGATGATGTCCTTCCACTGGTTCATGCCGGCATTGGTGAACATGAGTGTAGGGTCGTCCTTAATCACCATAGGGGCGGAGGGCACGATGGCGTGGCCCTTGCCTTCAAAGAATTTCTTATACGATTCTCTGATTTCGTTAGCAGTCATCAT
>CALZMA010000150.1 GCA_945788445.1 uncultured Bacteroidales bacterium
AGGACGTGGAGGAAATCAACGAGCGCTACGTGAAGGGCCTCACCTTCCATTTCGTGGAGGACGTCCGCGAAGTGCTCCGCTTTGCCCTCCTCGACGAGAAGGTAGAGAACGCCATCGAACTCACCGTCCCCGAGACGGCCGAGGCACCGACGGAATCGCCCCAGGCCTGAGCCCACCTTTCCGCCCGCGCTCCTGCCTATACCTTATAATATACACCACGCTTCCAAACACCTCAAGCCCCCATGGACTTCACGCTTCAACATACCGACAATACCTCCCAAGCCCGCGCCGGTCTCGTCACCACCGACCATGGGCAGATACATACGCCCATCTTCATGCCCGTAGGGACGTTGGGCAGCGTGAAGGGAGTACACCTCCACGAGCTGAAGGAAGAGATTGATGCCGAAATCATTCTCGGCAACACCTACCACCTCTACCTTCGCCCGGGCCTCTCCATCCTGGAGCAGGCCGGCGGTCTCCACAAGTTCAACGGCTTCGACCGTCCCATGCTCACCGACAGCGGCGGCTTCCAGGTGTTCTCCCTTGCCGGCATCCGCAAGCTCTCCGAGCAAGGCTGCGAGTTCCGTTCGCACATCGACGGCAGCAAGCACTTCTTCACGCCCGAAGGCGTCATGGACATCGAGCGCACCATCGGTGCCGACATCATGATGGCCTTCGACGAGTGCCCCCCGGGCACGGCCGACTTCGCCTACGCCCGCAAGAGCCTCGACCTCACCCACGGCTGGATGAAGCGCTGCTGGAAGCGTTTCCACGAAACCGAACCCAAGTACGGCTACAGCCAGGCCCTCTTCCCCATAGTCCAGGGCTGCGTCTATAAGGAGCTGCGCCAGGAAAGTGCGCGCTTCATGGCCGACTTCGGGGCCGAGGGCTACGCCATTGGCGGCCTTGCCGTGGGCGAGCCGGCCGAGGTCATGTACGACATGATTGAGGTGGTCAATGAAATCCTCCCCACAGACCGTCCCCGCTACCTCATGGGCGTGGGCACCCCCGTCAATATCCTCGAAGCCATCGAGCGCGGCGTAGACATGTTCGACTGCGTCATGCCCACCCGCAACGGACGCAATGCCTGCCTCTTCACGGCGCAGGGCGTAATCAACATGCGCAACGCCAAGTGGGCCGACTGCTTCGATCCGATTGACCCCATGGGCCATTGCCGAGCCGACTTGCAGTATTCCAAAGCCTATCTCCACCACCTCTTCAAGGCCAAGGAACTCCTTGCCATGCAGATAGCCTCCATCCACAACCTCGCCTTCTACCTCTGGCTCGTGCGCGAGGCGCGCAAGCAGATATTGGCCGACAACTTTGCCGCCTGGAAGCGTTCGATGGTGCCCCTGCTCCAGCAAAAGCTTTAGTCCAACCCGCTATCCGTCCGTCTGTATGCGCAAGTTCCGTCTTCCCTCCCTCCGTTCCCTGCAATGGCTTCCCCAGCGGCGCAAACCGTGGTTGGGGCGCATCGACCGCTACATCATCTACAAGTTCCTCAGCACCTACATCTTCCTCATCACCATCATCGTGGTCATTGCCGTCATCTTCGACTTCAACGAGAAGATTGACAAGATAACCCAGAGCCACGCCCCGGTGCAGAAGATAATCTTCGACTACTATCTCAACTTCGTACCTTACTTTGCGAACCTCTTCAGTCCGCTTTTTGTCTTCATAGCCGTCATCTTCTTCACGTCCAAGTTGGCGACCAACTCCGAAATCATCGCCATGAAGAGCACGGGCATGAGTTTCCGCCGCCTGCTCCGCCCCTACATGGTTTCGGCCGGCATCATTGCCCTCACCACCTTCCTGCTCGGTGCCTATGTCATTCCCCAGAGCAACGTGGCCAAGGTCAATTTCGAAAACCGCTACATCAAGAAGAAGTCCGACATCACCTCCGTCGACAACGTCCAGATGCAGGTCGACACTGGCGTCGTGGCCTACATCACCCACTTCGACAACGTCTCCAAGAGCGGCTACGGCTTCTCCCTGGACAAGTTCGTGGACAAAAAACTCGTCTCCCACCTCACCGCCCAGAGCATCCAGTACGACACCCTCTCCGAGCGCCGTTTCTCCTGGACCCTCCACCAGTACAAAATCCGCACCCTCAAGGGCATGCGCGAGAAACTCGAAAGCGGCTACAAGCTCGACACCGTCATCATCATGGAGCCCAAGGACTTCTTCTACGTCCGCGGCCAGCAAGAGACCATGACGCTGCCCGAACTCCGCGAGTTCATCGGCCGGCAGAAGCTCCGCGGCGCGGCGGGCGTGAGCACCTTCGAGGTAGAATACCACAAGCGTTTCGCAACTCCCTTTGCAGCCTTCATCCTGACGCTCATCGGCGTGAGTCTCTCCTGCGAGAAGCGCAAGGGCGGCATGGGCGCGAGCATCGGTGCGGGCATTGCGCTCAGTTTTGCCTACATCCTGTTCCAGACCATCTCCGCCACCTTTGCCATCAATGCGGGCTGGCCCGCCATGCCTGCCGTTTGGCTGCCCAATATAATATTTGCTGTCATCGCCCTCGTGCTCTATCGCCGTACGCCCAACTGATGCGCGTTGCCCCCGGCCAGACCGTCCGGCGCCAACAGCCTTTCTTTCCCCTTCTTCCCCATGAGTCAAGAACAAGAACCCGAAGTATTTTTTGAAGACCTCGCTCTCTCCGACGACGTCCTCGATGCCCTCTACGATATGCGCTTCGAGACCTGCACGCCCGTGCAGGCAAAGTGCATCCCGCCCATCCTCGAAAACCGCGACGTGCTCGGCGTGGCCCAGACCGGCACGGGCAAGACCGCGGCCTACCTGCTCCCTCTCCTCACCCTCCTCCAGCGCGACGAGCACCCCCACGACTCCGTGAACTGCCTCGTCATCGCCCCCACCCGCGAACTCGCCCGGCAAATCGACCAGGCCTTCCAGGGCTTCGCCTACTACACGGGCATCAACGCCGTGGCCGTCTACGGCGGCAACGACGGCATCCGCTACGAGCAGGAGCGCAAGTCGCTTTCGGCCGGCGCCGACATCGTGCTCGCCACCCCGGGCCGGCTCATCACCCACCTCCAGCTCGGCACCCTCGACCTCAGCCGCACCACCCACCTCGTGCTCGACGAGGCCGACCGCATGCTCGATATGGGTTTTGCCGATGACATCCTCAGCATCGTCAAGCACATGCCCGCCGAGCGACAGACCATCCTCTTCTCGGCCACCATGCCCCCGCGCATCGTCGAACTGGCCCGCAGCGTCATGCACGACCCTGTGGAAATCGAAATCGCCGTGTCGAAACCGGCCGATAACATCGACCAGCGTGTCTACATCTGCCGCGAGGGCGACAAGATGGACCTCATCACCCACCTCTTCCGGGAGCAGCCCCCGCGACGCGTCATTCTCTTCTGTTCCTCGAAGCAGAAGGTGAAGGAAGTGAACATCTATCTCCAGCGCAAGGGATACAATGCCCGAGCCATGCACTCCGACCTCGAGCAGAGCGAGCGCGACGAAGTGATGCAGCGCTTCCGTGCCCAGCAGATTGACATCCTCGTCGCCACCGACATCGTGGCGCGCGGCATAGACATCGACGACATCACGATGGTCATCAATTACGATGCCCCCCACGATGCCGAAGACTACGTACACCGCATCGGCCGCACGGCCCGTGCCGGCCGCGAAGGGCGTGCCGTCACCCTCATCGGTCCACGCGACCGCCAGCGCCTCAACTACATCGAGCGCACCTTGAAGATTGAAATACCGCGCGGCGAACTGCCCGAAGGCATGAAGGCCCCTGGCGAACCTTCCCCGGCAGAAAGCAAGGACGGCAAGGGCCGCGGCCGTGGCGACCGCCGCCATGGCGGAAACCGCA
>CALZMA010000151.1 GCA_945788445.1 uncultured Bacteroidales bacterium
ATTTTCTAAATTTCCTCTGCCCAGAAGCCGCCCCATCACTCCGAAGAAGCCAGCAATTAGAAACAAAGAGCACTGAAAATCAATGCGGACACTCGGAAAAATATAAACGAAAAGCGAGTTCGCCCCCTTCCATCACCCCTCGCGGAAACTTATATTTTTCGCCCGTTCCCCCGAAGGAAATCCGAAATACAGAATGTAAACAAATGCAAACCCGCGCAAACCCCTTCACACGGCCTCTTGTACCCCCGCGAAGCACATTTTGAAATAAATTTGCTAAAAAGCCGTTGAGCGTGACCCCCATACGGAGATTTATTTCTACTTTTGCGCGTAGTATATAGATGTCCGAAGTATGAACGAAGACTTGAAAGTGATTATCAGTGGCGGCGGAACGGGCGGTCATATCTTTCCCGCCGTGTCCATCGCCAACGAAATCCGTGCGAAATGCCCCAAGGCCGAAATCCTCTTTGTGGGCGCTGAAGGACGCATGGAAATGCAGCGCGTGCCTGCCGCAGGCTACCCCATCAAGGGCCTTCCCGTGGCCGGCTTCGACCGCAAGAATTTGTTGAAAAACATCCCCGTACTTTTCAAGCTTATCAAGAGCCGTGCCATGGCGCGCCAGATTGTGAAAGACTTCCAGCCCCACGTGGCCGTGGGAGTGGGGGGCTATGCCAGCGGGCCCACGCTCAACGTGTGCGGCGCCCTGGGCATCCCCACCCTGCTGCAGGAGCAGAACTCCTATGCCGGCGTCACCAACAAGCTGCTCGCCAAGCACGCCAGCCGCATCTGCGTGGCCTACGACGGCATGGAGCGCTTCTTTCCCGCCGACAAAATCCTCTTCACGGGCAATCCCGTACGCCAGAACCTCCTCGACGAAAGTCTGTCGAAGGACGAGGCCGTGCGCGCCTTCGGCCTCGTGCCCGGCAAGCGCACCATCCTCATCGTGGGCGGTTCGCTCGGAGCCCGCACCGTGAACGAGAGCATCCTCGGCAACCTCCCCCTCGTGCGGCAGCAGAGCAGCGTGCAGTTCATCTGGCAAACGGGCAAGTATTACAGCGAGGAAATCCGGGCCGAGCTCGAACGCCGCGGCAAGCCCGCCAACCTCGTGGTCATGGACTTCATCTCCGACATGCGCCAGGCCTACGCCGCCGCCGACCTCGTCATCAGCCGTGCCGGAGCGGGCAGCATCTCCGAATTTTGCCTCCTCGGCAAGCCCGTGGTCCTCGTGCCCTCGCCCAACGTGGCCGAAGACCACCAGACGAAGAACGCCCTCGCCCTCGTGCAGAAGGAGGCCGCTCTCTACGTCCCCGATGCCGATGCCCGCCGCACCCTCCTGCCCCTGGCCATCAACACGGTGACCGACCACGACAAGCTCGACTCCCTCAGCCGCCACATCCGCCAGCTCGCCAAGCCCAACGCCGCCTCCGACATCGCCGACGAGGTCATCCGTCTGGCGCGCCGGTAGTTCCCGAATTTCCCGCCAGGCAACGGCCCCCGGGCCGCGCCGGGCGAATCCATACATCCCATCAAGCATGAAAGCTGTTTACTTTGTAGGCGCAGGCGGCATCGGCATGAGTGCCCTCGTGCGCTACTTCCTCTCCCAAGGCCTCGCCGTGGCCGGCTACGACCGCACGGCCTGCGCCCTCACCGAAGAACTCCGCGCCGAAGGCGCCGACATACACTACGAGGACAATCCCGACCTCATCCCCGAAGTCTGCCGCAACCGCGAGGAAACCCTCGTGGTCTACACCCCGGCCATCCCCGCCGACCACCGCGAGCTCACCTACTTCCGCGAAGGCGGCTTCGACCTCCAGAAGCGCGCCCAGGTGCTCGGCACGCTGACCCGCTCCATGAAGGGCCTCTGCGTGGCAGGTACCCACGGCAAGACCACCACCACCTCCATGTGTGCCCACCTCCTCCACGAGAGCCACGTGGGGTGCAACGCCTTCCTCGGAGGCATCACCAAGAACTACGGCACCAACTACCTGCTCCACGCAGAAAGTCCCTACGTGGTGATAGAAGCAGACGAGTTTGACCGCTCCTTTCATCACCTGCGTCCCTTCGCCACGGTCATCACCGCCACCGATGCCGACCACCTCGACATCTACGGCACGGAAGAAGCCTACCTCGAGAGCTTCCGCCACTACACCTCGCTCATCCAGCCCGGCGGCGCCCTGGTGGTACACCGCGGCCTGAAGATGCAGGAAAGCCTCCAGCCCGGCGTGCGCCGCTTCGACTACGCCCGCACCGAGGGCGACTTCCACGCCGAGAACATCCGCATCGGCGGCGGACACATCGTGTTCGACTTCGTCTCCCCGCTGGGCAACATCGCCGACGTGGAACTGGGCGTTCCCGTGAGCATCAACATCGACAACGGCATCGCCGCCATGGCCCTGGCCCAGCTGGCCGGTGCCGAGCCCGGGGAAATACGCCGCGCCATGAAGACCTTCGCCGGCGTGGACCGCCGCTTCGACTTCGCGCTCAACAACGAGCGCCACGTGCTCCTCAGCGACTATGCCCACCACCCCGAGGAAATCCGCCAGAGCATCCTCTCCATCCGCGAAGTGTTCACGGGACGCAAGGTGGCCGCCATCTTCCAGCCCCACCTTTTCACCCGCACGCGCGATTTCTACAAGGAGTTTGCCGAGAGCCTCTCGCTCCTCGACGAAGTGGTGCTGACGGAAATCTACCCCGCCCGCGAACTCCCCATCCCCGGCGTGGACAGCCGCCTCATCTTCAATGAGCTGCGCCCCGACATGGAGCGCCACCTCGTGGAGAAGGCCCGGCTGCTCGAATGGGTCGAGGCGCACGACTTCGACGTGCTCATCGTGCTGGGTGCCGGCGACGTCGTGGACTACATGCCCCGCCTGAAGCAGATTCTCGAAGCGAAATAAGTCACCAACCCCCATCTTACAACCCCTTCAGCCTGCCCAATGAAAACAGTAGTGAAAATCGTTCTGCTCGTTTCGCTCATCGTGTACCTTGCCTTTGCCTTCCTGAAGTTCTCGAAGCACGGCGACAACACGGTGTGCCAGCGCGTGAACTACACCATCGCCGACAGTTCCCACGCGGGCTTCATCACGGCGCAGGAGGCCGACCGCCTGCTCAGCCAGTCGAGCCACTATCCCGTGGGGCGCAAGATGGACGACATCGACGGCCCCGCCATCGAGGCCGTGCTGCGCAAGAACAGTTTCATCGACTCCGTTTCGTGCTACAAGTCGCCCAACGGGGAGCTCAACGTGATGATTCTCCAGCGCCTCCCCCTCTTCCGCGTCATCGCCGACAACGGCGACAGCTACTACATGGACCAGCGGGGCAACTTCATGAACCCTCAGGGCTACGTGGCCGACCTCGTGGTGGCCACGGGGCACATCGACCGCAACTTCGCGCGCACGCAATTACTTAAAATGGGGCGCTTCCTCCACGACGACCCGTTCTGGAACGCCCAGATTGAGCAGATCTACGTGGAGAAGAACCACGAGCTCCGCCTCGTGCCCCGCGTGGGGAACCACATCATCAGCTTCGGCACCGCCGACAGCATTTCCCAGAAATTCCGCAACCTCTACACTTTCTACGAAAAGGTGCTGCCGCAGGTAGGCTGGAACAAGTATTCCGTCATCTCCGTCGAGCACGTGACCCAAATCGTGGGCAAGAAAGGAAAGAGCTGACATACCGCGCGCCCCGCGCCCCGCCTTGCCCAACTGGCAAACCAGCGTTCAAGGCAAAACCCCGAAGGGGTTGCAAGCTCCCAGCCCGGGGTAGAGCGGTCGAAGGACGCGTCACCCCGGGTAGACAGAAGCGCAGCTCCCATGGCTTTTGCCCCTTCGGGGCGCGCTTGGAAAACCA
>CALZMA010000152.1 GCA_945788445.1 uncultured Bacteroidales bacterium
CAGCGTCGAGGCGGGCAGACGGCCGCTGAGGCCCTGGCCCGTGCAGCGGCGGCCGTGGCCCGTGGAGAGGGGGGGGAGTTGGAGCATGGAGAGGGGGAGAAATCTGTTTCTATAAGCCCAAAGGCAGGCTTCGGATTTTCAGTCGCAGGCTTCGGGATTTCAGTCGCAGGCTTTGAAAATCCAAAGGCCGGATTGGTCGCAGCCCGTGCGGCGCAGGGGGCACGGAGAGGCTGCGCGGAGGAGCAAAGGGCGGGGAGTCAAGTCCGTTTGCGGCGGAAGTCGGCCACGCCTTGGAGAATGCCTTCGTACTGGCGGCGGGCACATTTTTCCGTCGACCAGTCCGCCTCCAGCGCCACGGAGCACCGGCCGTGTGCGGGCAGGTCGGCGTGGTGGAAATAGTCGAGTGCGCGGAGCATGGTCTCGGGTTGGAGCGGGTCGAACACGGTGCCGTTTTCCCCTTCGTGGACCAGTTCGGGGTGGCAGCCGTTGTAGATGCTCGTGGCCACGGGCAGGCCGCAGGCCATGGCTTCGGGCACGACGAGGCTCCAGTTGTCCTGCAACGTGGGCAGCACGAAGACGTCGGCGGCGGCGTAGTAGCGGCATACCTCGTCGTAGGGCACGCGGCCCTCGAGGTGGAGGCTCGGGAGCTGGGCGTAGCGCTGCTTCAGTTCGTCGTAGCGGTCGCCCATGCCGATGAAGACGAGGGCGTCGTGGGGGTGGCGCTTGGCGTGCTGCTCCCAGACGGCGGCCAAGTGGGGCGCGCCCTTGAGGTCCTCCACGCGGCCGCTGAAGAGGTAGAGCAGTCCGTCCCGCTCGGGGCAGAGCCGCCGGCGGAGCGCTTCGACCTCCGCCTTCGGGAGGGCGGCGATGCCGCTGCGCAGGCCCTCGCTGTCGGCGCTCATGCCGCCGATGTGTATTTTCCGCGGGGCAATGCCAATCGACTCCAGGTAGCGGCGCGTTTCGCTGCCGTTCACGAGGTAGCCGGCCACCCAGCGGTCCTGCACGCGGCGCTTCAGCGTTTTCAGCCGCGAGTTGTTGCGTTCCGTCCAGGGCGTCTTTTCGTAGCCCACGAAGACGGGGATGCGGTGGACGAGGCCGTAGAGTTGCACGAGGGGCGTCCACTGGAGGAAGCCCTCGGTCAGGAGCACGTCGGGGCGGAGCGCGGCGATGCGTGCCCAGAGGCCGAAGGGCAGCGAGGTCTGTCCGCGGCCCTCCGTGAAGCCGGCGAAGGAGCGGGTGGCATGGTCGTAGACGATTTCGCCGTCCCAGGGGTGCGCGTTGGCCCCGAGGCGTTCGGCGATGCGCGGTAGCAGCGCCTGGTGCGCCCCGCGGTAGCGCTTGGTGGAGTAGACCACGTGGAAGTCGCCCCCGAAGAGCCGGTTGAGCTCCTCGTAGAAGGGCAGGCGGTAGTCCCAGAAACTCGGGTTGCAGTAGAGCACTCTCATGGGGCGGAGGGATTATTGTGAAACCAGCGAGCGCAGGGCCGCAGTCAGGCGGTCGTTGTCGCGGTGGTCGCGGATGGCGATGCGCACGTAGTTGCGGCCGTCGAAGGCCCGCTTCGTGCTACAGTCTTTGAGGAGAATGTTGTGGTGCTTGAGGAGCGTGGCCACGAGGCCGTGCGACGTGAAGGGCGGGAGCACTTCGCAGAGGAAATAGTTGGCCTCGGAGGGAATGACGCGCAGGAAGGGGATTTCCCGGAGCAGGCCGGAGAAGCGGCGGCGCTCGGCCTGGAATTTCTCGCAGGCGAGGTGGTAGTCGGCCTCGTACTTGTTGCTGATCTGCATGTAGAACTCGGCGAAGGAATTGATGTTCCAGATGGCCACGTCCTTCTTCACGCGGGCAATGAGCGCCTCGTCGGCCGAGGCCAGTACGCCCAGCCGGAGGCCGGGCACGCCGTAGCTCTTGGAAATGCTCTTCATCACCAGCATGGTGGGGTAGGCTTCGAGCAGTTCGTTGTGGAGGAGGGTGTTGTCGGCATAGCCTGTGCTGAAATCGACGAACGACTCGTCCACGATGAGGCGCACCTTCCGCTCGGCGCACCATTGGGCCAGCTGGCAGACGTCGGCGAGGGGCAGGAAGTTGCCCGAGGGATTGTCGGGATTGACCAGGAGGAGCACATCGACGGGATGGGCCGCAAAGAAGTGCATCAGGTCCTGCGCCGTGTAGGCGAAGTCGGCCCCCGCGGGCTTGAAGGTGACGACTTGCTCGGGGCGGCAGCGGTTGGGGTACTCCTCGAACGTCGGGCTGGTCACGCCGATTTTGCCTTCCACGTGTTCCATCGCGCTTTTGATGAGTTCGGCCGCGCCGTTGCCCGGCACGATGTACGACTGCTTCACGCCGAAGCACTTGCCCGCCAGGAGGGAATTGACATACATGCCCGAGGGATACTCCGTGAGGAGGGTGTCGAAGTTGGCCCGCATCTCGTCGCGCATTCGCTGCGAGGGGTAGTAGGGATTGACGAGGTAGCAGTAGTCCAGCAGGCCCGGGAAACGCCAGTAGCCGCCGAAGCGCCGCATGTAGAGCTGCAGCTGCTCGTCCTCGTCCGCGAAGAGCGTCGAGGCGATGTCGAGGTCCTGGATGTCGTCGATTTCGTACCACTTCTCGTTCGTGATGGGGAGCGCCTTCAGCTCGCTCTTGTCGAGGAAGGTGATGACGCGGAGCACCTGTTCGTAGTACTCGTTGTTCCCCACGGCCTTGCTGTAGGCTTCGAGGAAGGGCACGTACTTGTGGCGGCTGAAGTCGCGGCTGAACTTGTAGATGTTCACCGTCTTGTAGTAGTGGTCCGTGTCGGCGTAGTTGAAGGCTTTCTTCGGCACGAAGTTCACGATGTTGTTCTCCCCGTCGAGGCACACCATGGTGCCGTCCATCCACGTCTGGTACTTGGCGACGAGCGCGAGGTTGGGGCAGGGATTGTCGAGGATGAGGGAGAACATCTCTTCGTCGAAGATGAGGTCGCTCTCGATGAGCAGCGTGTCGTCTTCCTGGAGGTGGTCCTTCGCCAGGGCGAGGGAGTAGATGTTGTTCGTCTTGTCGTAGACGGGATTGTTCACGTATTCGATGTGGAGCAGGTGGTCGTAGCGCGTGCCGATGTATTCGCGCAGCTTCTTGCCCTCGTAGCCCACGACGATGACGACCCGCTTGAGGTCGAGGCGGGAGAGTTGCAGGAGAAGGCGGTCGATGAGAGCCGTACCGTTCACTTGCACCATGCACTTCGTGTTGTTCTTGGTGAGTTCGCCCAATCGGCGGCCCATTCCGGCGGCTAAGATGATGGCTTGCATAGAGAGAAAAAGGGAGGGGTGGAAATGGCGGTGCGCCTACGGCACCAGTTTGGAAATAAAGAAGCCCGCGTGGCCCGTGCGCTGCTCCTCGGGCGGCAGCTGGCGGTATTCGCCGAAGAGGTCGCGGAGGTAGGTGTCGGGGTCGGCGGGGGCGTTGAACTCCATGCCTTCGAAGGCGATGCGCCCCAGGGGGAAGATGGTCCGGCGCAGGTGGCGGTTGCCGTTGCCGCTCTGGCAGAGGATGTTGGAGTAGTATTTGTCTTTCCCCGCGCAGAGGCCGGCCACCGTCCAGCAGGCCCGGAGCCACGCCCGCTTCGCGCCGAAGTAGAAGAGCTCGGCGGCGGCGCGCAGGCTGTAGGTGTGCTGCGCGTGGAGAATGGCGTTGGCCCGGCAATAGCCGCGTGCGGTGCGGCGGGTGAAGCTGTCGGGCAGCGAGGGCCAGGGCTCCATCGGGAAGATGTCGATGAAGAGGCCCTTGGCGTAGGGTTTCGAGAAGTCGTCGCCGCCTTCCACCATGAG
>CALZMA010000153.1 GCA_945788445.1 uncultured Bacteroidales bacterium
AAACGCCCTTCCCAAAAACAAACCCAGGCTTTGAATTTTCAGTCGGCGGGACTGGATTTTCAAAGCCTGGGTTTGAAATTTCAATCGGCGGAGTTGTGCGCCCAGGGGGCGGGAGCCGGGGAGAGAGGTTTACTTTTCGGGGAAAGCAAACTGCTCGAGCTTCATGGCACCGAGCGCTTCGAGCTGGCCCACGTACTGCTTGAAGTGGGGAGCTTCCATGTGTGCCTGGAGGGCGGCCTCGTCGGTCCACGTTTCGCAAATCATGAACACGTCGGGGCGCGTGGCGCTCTCGAAGGTGTCGTAGGCGATGCAGCCTGCGTCCTGGCGCGAAGCGGCGGTCAGGGCCAGGGCGGCCTCGAGGGCCTCTTCGTACTTACCCTCGTTGGCCTGGAAGAAACAGTTCAGTCTCAGCATGGTCGTTACGTTTTTCTGTTAGAAATAATAGGTAGCCTGCACCTGGAAGGTGTTGGTCTTGTACTCCAGTTGGTAGTCGCGCGAGCCTCCGGCCGAGCCGCCCACGTTCTCGAAGAGCGTCTTGCCGACCGAACCGAGGGCGAAGTTGTAGCCCACGCCCACTTCGAGGTGCTTCAGCACGCGTACGCCGGCACCCACGTTCCACGTGGTGGTCATGTTGCTCTTGTCGAAGTTGCCGCCGCCGAGTGCGCCCTCCCACGACATGTTCTGCAGGCCGAAACCGAACTGCGGACCGGTGGAAACATAGACGCTGGCAATGCTGCTCAGGCCGATGTTGTAGCGGAGGTTGATGGGAATTTCGATGGTGCGGTACTTCTCGCTCTCACCGCCGATGGAGAGGTTGCGTTCGGAGTACTGGAGCGAAGCGTCTACGCCCACGCCGAGCACCGTGTTGAACACTACTTTCGGGCCCACGTACCAGCCGGCCTTGTTGTCGGTCGAGAAGTTCGTTCCGGCCATGTCCTTGTAGTCGCCCGAGAGGCTGAGCTTCGAGAGGTTGAGACCGGCGGTCAAGCCCCAGCTGAGCGACTGCGCTGCGGCGGGTGCTGCCATCACGAGGAGGAGTGCGAGACCCGCGAGGAGGGTTGCGATTTTTTTCATAAAGCGTTGTATTTTATAAAGGTTGTTCCGTTAGAGCGGGAAGAAGAGGGGGATGGTGAGGATGGCCACGATGCCCATCACAATCTGGAGCGGGAGACCCACCTTCACGTAGTCCATGAAGTTGTAGTGGCCCGCGTTCATCACCATGGCGTTGGGCGGCGTACAGATCGGCGTGGCGAAGCAAGCGCTGGCGGCCACGGCGGCCGTCATCATGAAGGGCGTGGGCGAAACGCCGAGACCCTCGGCAGCCGTCCAGGCAATGGGGGCCACAAGGATGGCCGTGGCGCTGTTGCTGATGAAGGTGCTCAGCACAGAGGTGACGAGGTAAACGCCGGCCAAGGCCGCGTAAATTCCGTAGGCATTGAGGCTCATGATGCAGTTGTGGGCAATCCAGTCGGAAATACCCGTCTTCGACAGGGCCGTAGACATCGGCATCATGGCCGCAATGAGCACAATGCCTTCCCAGCCTATCATCTTGTAGGCCGCATCGACACTGCGCACGCAACGCGTAAGTACCATGAGCAGGCCCGCGATGATGACCATCGCCACGGACTTCACGCCAATCTGGTCGGCGAAGATCATGAGCACCACCATGGCCGTCATGATGACAGCGGCGAGGGGTGCCTTGTGGTCGAGGGCCACGCTCTCGTGGTCTTCCTGCGGCGAACCGATTACAATCCACTCGCGGTTTTTCTTCGCCATGCTTTCGATGCCTTTCCACGCGCCGTGCACGAGGAGCATGTCGCCGTTCTTCACTTGGGCGTCGAGGATGTCCTCGAAGTAGTACTTGCCCTGTCGCTTCACGGCCAGCACGCTCACTCCGAAGCGTTCCTTGAAGTTGGCCTTGCGCAGCGGACGGTTAATCATGGCGCTTTCGGGCGAGATGAGGACTTCGGCCAAACCGATTTCGTAGAAGTCCAGCTTGCCCTTGCCTTCGCGCTCCTCGTCCTCGAAGACGGCGAGCTCATGGTCGAAGGCAAAGCTGTTGACCTTGTCGCGGTCGCCGAGCACATAGATCGTGTCGGCCGGCTGGAAGATCGTGTCGATGGTGACCGCCTCCTGGATGTTCTGGCTGAAGACCGAACGGTTGTGGCGGCGGATTTCGAGGATGGTCACGCCGTATTTGCGGCGGATGTCCAGTTCGCCCACGGTGCGTCCCTCGAGCAGCGTGCTGCCCTCCTTGGGCTGGAGGCGGAAGACGAGGTCGTTGATGTGGTACTCGTGGAGAAGCGCGGCCAGGGTCTGCTCGTCGCCGGCCTCCTCGCTGTCCTTGTTCTTCTTGCCGAGGAAGAACTTGCAGAGGGGGTAGAGCATGATGAGTCCCACGCTGAGGCAGATGAGGCCGATGGGCAGGAAGTCGAAGAAGCTGAAGCCCGGCTTGCCGTTGTCGCGGAGGTAGCCGTCGACAATGAGGTTCGGGGGCGTACCGATGAGGGTCAGGATACCGCCCATGGAGCTCGCGAAGGCCAGGGGCATCATCAGCTTGCCCGGACTCGTGCCGGCAGACTTCGCCATGGCGAGGATGATGGGCAGGAGCAGGGCCACCGTACCCGTGTTGCTCACGAAGGCAGCCACTACGGAGGTCACGATCATCACGAGGAAGAAGAGCTTCACCTCGCTCGTACCTGCCAGTTTCAACAGGCGGCCCGAGATAATCTTGGCCAAGCCGGTCTGGAACACAGCCCCGCCGACGATGAACAGACCAATCATCATCACCACCGCCGAGTTGGAGAAGCCGGCGAGGGCCTCGCCCGGGGTAAGCACATTGGTCACCAAGAGCAGCGCCATGGAGCTGAGCGCAACGATGTCGGAGCGCACTTTGTCGGCGATGAACGCCACGATAGTAAGGGCAAAGACGGTGAGAACGATACCGACTTGCCCTGCAGGCGAGGCCAGGGCCTCAGCCACCTGAGTTATGATTTCCATGATATTTTTAGGGTATTAGCGGCGCAAAAGTAGGCTTTACCTTTTACTTCACCAAGTTTTTTTTAACAAAACGTCACAGAGGGGCCCCGGGAGCCCCTCTGATGTGCCAAATGCCTACCGCACTTCTATGCGCGAAGCCCCCGCGCCGGGCTGCCGCACGAGGCGGATTTGCGGGGAGATTTGCGAGCGGATCTGTTCGGTGTGGCTGATGACGCCCACCTTGCGTCCCTGCGCGTTCTCGAGGTGGGAGAGGGCCGTCATGACGAGGTCGAGCGACTCGCGGTCGAGGTTGCCGAAGCCTTCGTCGATGAAGAGCGACCCGATGGCGAGGCTGGCGCTCGAGAGGGAGGCCAGGCCGAGGGCGAGGGCGAGGCTCACCACGAAGGTCTCGCCGCCGGAGAGCGAGGAGACGTAGCGGTGCTCGTCGAACATGTCGCGGTCGATGATTTCCAGCGTCAGCGTGCCGGGGAGGTTGCGCAGGCGGTAGCGCGGGGTGAGCTGCCGGAGGTGGCAGTTGGCCTGCTCCACGAGGTAGCCGAAGGTGTAGCTCTGGGCCAGGGTGCGGAAACGCTTGCCGTCGGCCGAACCGAAGAGGGCGGCGAGGCGGCTCCACTCGAGAGCCTCGGTGCGGGCGTCGTCGAGCTGCGCCTGGAGTTCTTCGGCGCGCTGGACGCACCCGGCGTGGGAAAGGAGGCGCGACTTCACGACGGAGAGCTCGGCCTCGGTCTCGGCGAGCGCGGCCAGTCCCTCGCGGCGGGCTTCCTCCAGAGTCTCGCGGGCCGCTGC
>CALZMA010000154.1 GCA_945788445.1 uncultured Bacteroidales bacterium
CCATGGACCAGAACCGAACTCCCCACATACTCATTATTTATACGGGCGGCACCATCGGGATGATTGAAAATCCCGAGACAGGGGCGCTCGAAAACTTCGACTTTGAGCAGTTCCGGCACCACGTGCCTGAACTCAAGCGCTTCAATTACCAAATCGATGCGCTGGCCTTTGAGTCGCCCATCGACTCGAGCGACATGGAGCCGCGCTACTGGGTGAAGATGGCACGCATCATTGCCGAACACTACGACAACTACGATGGCTTCGTGCTCCTCCACGGTACCGACACCATGGCCTTCACCGCCTCGGCACTCAGCTTCATGCTCGAGAACCTGGGCAAGCCCGTCATCGTGACCGGTTCGCAACTCCCCATCGGACAGCTCCGCACGGACGGCAAGGAAAACCTGCTGACGAGTATCGAGATTGCTGCCGCACGCAATCCCGAAGGCAAGCCCATGGTGCCCGAGGTCTGCATCTTCTTCGAAAGCAAACTGATGCGAGGCAACCGCACCACGAAAATCAATGCCGAGGGGTTCAACGCTTTCCGCTCCTTCAACTTCGCGCCCCTTGCCCACGCGGGCATCCACATCAAGTACGATGCGCACCTCATCCACCGCCCCGCGCCCAACGAACCCTTCAAGCCCCATTTCCTGCTGGACAACAACGTGATGATACTCACCCTCTTCCCCGGCATCCGCGAAGAGGTCGTCGACACGTGCTTCACCGTGAAGGGCCTCCGCGCCGTCATCCTCAAGACCTACGGCTCGGGCAACGCGCCGCAGAAGCCTTGGTTCCTGGAGCGCATCCGCCAGCTCATAGCGCGGGGAATCATCGTGGTGAACATCTCGCAGTGCTACAAAGGCTCGGTCGAAATGCACCGCTACGAAACGGGCCTCCAGCTCCTACAGGCGGGTGTCATCAACGGCTACGACTCCACGATGGAAGCCGTCATCACGAAACTCATGTTCCTCCTCGGCCACACCTCCTCGCAGCAGGAAGTTATCGAGAAAATGAGCACCAGCATCGCCGGCGAAATGACGGTCTGAGCCGTTTGCCGCGGCCGCCGCTCCGCCCCTTTCCTTATGAAAAAAGTATTCCTGCTCCTTCTCCCCCTTCTCCTCCTCGCTTGTTCGCCTTCGCAGCCTTCGCGCTCCGAAGGCGAGGTTTTGCCCTTGCGCTACGCCGAACTTCTGCGCATCGAGGAGGCTGACAGTTTCTGCCGCGTGGAAGTGGGTGACCCCTGGAAGAAGGGGCGCACGCTGGCTACCTATGTGCTCGTACCTGCCGGCCGCGCCTTGCCCCAATCCCTTCCCGAGGGCACGCTCGTGCGCACCCCGTTGCGGCGCACCGCCCTCCTTTCGGCCGTCCATGCCGCCCTCTGGCTCGACCTCGGACGGGGCGAAGCCGTCGCTGCACTGGCCGATACTGCCTACGTCGTCAGTCCCCGCGTGAGGCAGCTGTGCCGCGGGGGCGCCGCAGCCCTCGGCTCCAGCCTGAGCCCCGACCTCGAAGTGCTCCGGGCGCAGCGCTGCGATGCCGTCTTCGTCTCCCCGTTCGAGCAGGCCGGCCACGGCACGCTCGACCGCCTCGGCATCCCCCTCGTGGAGTGTGCCGACTACCTCGAAACCTCCCCCTTGGGACGCGCTGAATGGATGCGCTTCTACGGCCGCCTCCTGGGCTGCGCCGACCGCGCCGACTCGCTCTTCGAAGCCGTGGCCCGGCGCTACGAGGCCGAGAAAGAACGCGCCGCTGCGGCGAAGAGTCCGCGTCCGACGGTCTTCTGCGACATGCTGCTGCAGTCCGTCTGGTACCAGCCCGGCGGAGCCTCTACCATGGGGCGCATCCTCACCGATGCCGGTGCCGACTACCTTTGGGCCGACCGTCCCGAGAGCGGCAGCCTGGCGCTCAACCTCGAAGCCGTCTTTGCCCGTGGCCGCGAGGCCGACCTGTGGCTCATCAAGTACGGCACGCCCCAAACCCTCACCTACGAGCAACTCGCCGCAGACTGTCCCGCCTACCGCCGCTTCCGCGCCTTCGAGCGGGAGAAAGTCTTCGCCTGCAACACCCTCGAAGTGCCCTTCTACGAAGAAGTGCCCTTCCACCCCGACCTCCTGCTGCGTTCCCTTGCCGCCCTCTTCCACCCCGAACTGGCCGGCCCCGCAGCCCCCCGCTTCTACGTGCCCCTCGGCCACGCCGCCCGGCACTGACCCGCGGCCACACTCCTATTATATATAGACACAAACCGCCCGCCCCTTGAACCGCCTCCTTCCCGCCCTGCTCCTTCTCCTCCTGCTTTGCCCCCTTGCCCTGCTCACGGGCACAGTGGCGCTCAGTCCCGCCGAAGTGTGGCAGGGACTCACGGACGGTGCGGCCCATTCCACGGCCCACTTCATCGTTGTCGAAGTGCGCTTGCCCCAAGTCCTCACCGCCCTGCTCGCAGGTGCTGCCCTCGCGGGGAGCGGACTGGTGATGCAGACCCTCTTTGCCAATCCCTTGGCCGACCCCTCCCTGCTGGGCGTGAACAGCGGGGCCTCGTTGGGCGCGGCCCTCGTCCTGCTCGCCTTCGGCGGCAGTTTGGGCAGTTTTGTGGCCGGTTGGGGTGGGGTCGTGCTCACGGTGGCCGCCGCCTTTGCGGGCGCTTGCGGTGTCATCGCCCTGCTCCTCCTTTGCAGCCATTTTCTGCGGGGCAATCTCGCCCTGCTCGTCTGCGGCGTGATGTTGAGTTTCCTGCTTTCGGCGGTCATCTCCCTGCTCAGTTTCTATGCCACGGCCGAGGGCGTGCGTTCCTTCCTGCTTTGGGGCATGGGCGACTTCTCGGGCGTGCCGCTCGAGCGCCTGCCCCTCTTTGCGCTGCTCACGCTGCCCGCGCTTGCCGCCCTCTTCCTGCTGGCCCGTCCGCTCAACGCCCTGCTGCTCGGCACGGACTATGCCGCCAACCTCGGCATCGGCGTGAAGCGCGTGCGCACGTGGCTCCTCCTCCTTGCGGGCCTCCTCACCGCGGCCGTCACGGCCCTCTGCGGCCCCATAGCCTTCATTGGCCTCGCCGTGCCCCACGCCGCGCGCCTCCTGCTCCGCACGGCCGACCACCGTCGCCTGCTCCCCGCCACCCTCCTGCTCGGAGCCGACGTGGCCCTGCTGGCACTCATCCTCACGCATCTGCCCGGCGAACGCGGTGTGTTGCCGCTGGCCGCACTCACGCCCCTCATCGGCGTGCCCGTGGTGCTCTACATCCTGCTGCGCCGCGGGTAGCCTTTCCAACCTACGCATTCAACAACAAAAAAGAATAAGACTATGTCTCTGACGAAATTCGAAAGTGAAGTAAAAATCATTCCGCAGACGCAGCAGGTGGTCTACGACCGCTTTGCCGACCTCAACAACCTCGCCTTCCTCAAGGAACGCCTCAGCGACCCTGCCGTGCAGGACGAACTGGCCCGCCAGGTGCCGGCCGACAAGGTGGAAGACCTCCGCAACTACGCCGAAAAATTGGAGTTCACCGCCGACTCGATCACCATCGAGAGCCCGCTCGGCCAAATCACGCTCCGCATCATCGAGCGCGAGGAACCCAAGTGCATCAAGTTCGCCTCCGAGGGTGCGCCCATCCAGCTCTATGTCTGGATACAGCTCCTGCCCCACGGCACCTACGAGTCGAAAATGAAGGTGACCGTAGGCGCCGAAGTGAACTTCTTCATGAAAGGCATGGTGGCCAAGCCCCTCCAGCAGGCGGCCGACGGCCTCGCCCAAATCCTCAGCGCCATCCGCTAATT
>CALZMA010000155.1 GCA_945788445.1 uncultured Bacteroidales bacterium
ATTAAAACCTCTCTTCTTGAACAACTTACCCTCCGACCCCATGATGCTTTTCAGCGTGGTCAATACGAAACTGCGCGATGAGTACCCTTCGCTCGAAGCCCTCTGCGACGACATGCAGGTGGAGCGCACCCGGCTCGAAGCGGTTCTGGCGCAAGCTGGCTTTACGTACAATGACGAACTCAACAAATTCTGGTAAGCTCCGTCGCCTCGTGCGCCGCTTCCCCCTGACGCTCTTTTGCGTGGCCCTCACCTGGTACCTCTGCCTCTTCAAACCGCCCCACACGCCCCTCGACGGCATCGGCGGTGTCGACAAATTCGTCCACTTCCTGATGTATTGCGGCACGTGCAGCGTGCTCTGGTTCGAGTACCACCGCGGCGGCTTCCGCACAGCCCTCGGCCTGCGCCTCTTTCTCGGCGTTCTCGCCCCCATAGCCATGAGTGGCATCATTGAGCTTTGCCAGGCCTACCTCACGACCACCCGCAGCGGCGAATGGGCCGACTTCTTCGCCAATTCCCTCGGCGTTTTGGCCGCTTTCTGTGCTTCGCTCCTGTGGCAGCGCTACCGCCGCGCCGCGTAGCCCCTTGCCCGGCAGCCAACGCCCCTGCCTTTCCCAAAATCCTTCCCCATGAGCCTCTTCATCCGCTTATCCGACAGCGACCTCTGCTTCGCCCGCTACGAGGCAGGCACGCCGACCGACTTCGATTTTGCCACCTTCCACCTCGCCCCGCAGGCTTCCCTCACCTTGAACCTGCGCGGTGCCATGCAGCAGGTGGGCCTCTTGCAGCACGACTTCGACCGCGTCGAAGTGCTCGCAGGGTCCGCGGTGACTCCCGTGCCCTTGGCCGACTTCCAGGAAGAGGACGCGGCCCCCTTCTACCAGTTCTGCTTCGAGCCCGAAGCCCGCCAGCGGGTCTTCTACGACACCGTGCCCTCGGTCAATGCCGTTTTTCTCTTCGCCCTTCCCGAGAGCGTATGCCATGCCCTTGAGGAAACCTTCGGCGAAGGCCGCGTGCGCTACACCGCCGCCCTCACCCCCGTGGTGCAGACCTTTGCGGGCAAGGGACTGGGCACGTCCGAGAGCCGCCGCATCTTTGTGTACGTCCACGATGACCGGGCCGAAATCGTGGTGCTCGAGGCGGGCCGCCTGCTGATGCAGAACAGCTTCACCGTGCAGTCGCTCACCGACATTTCCTACTATACCTTCAACATGGCGCGCCACCTCGCCATCGACATCTCCTCCACACCCGTCTTCGTGGCCGGTCCGACCCTCCTGCGCGACCCCGTGGTGACGGAGTTCCAGCAATATGCCGCGAAGGTGTTCCCCATCCATCCCGCCGCCGACTTCAACCGCCACATCGTGGCCACCACCGACGGCGTGCCCTACGACCTTGTCTGCGCACTGTTGCGCCGCCGCGTCTGATGCAGCAAAACTTATAAAAATAAAATACTTTTCACCTCCCAACTCCCCACCGAATGCGTATCATAACGGGTAAATACAAAGGCCGCCATTTCGAAGTGCCCCGCACCTTCAAGGCGCGCCCCACCACAGATTTCGCCAAGGAGAACCTCTTCAACGTCCTCCGCGCCTACGTCGATTTCGAGGAAACGGCGGCGCTCGACCTCTTCGGAGGCACGGGCAGCATTTCCCTCGAACTCCTCTCGCGCGGTTGTCGCCGCGTCGTCACGGTCGAGAAGGACCGCCGCCACTTCGCCTTCATCGAGCAGTGCCGCCGCACGCTCGGCGATTCGGCCTGGCAGCCCCTTTGCGGCGATGTGCTGAAGTTTGTGGAGCGTTGTGCCGAGCCCTTCGACCTCGTCTTTGCCGACCCTCCCTACGCCCTGCCCGAACTGCCCGAACTGCCCGAGCGCGTGTTGGGTTCGAAGCTCCTTGCCCCCGGCGCGCTCTTCGTTTTGGAACATGGAAAGACGCAGGACTTCTCCGCCCACCCCGCCTTCTTGGAGCACCGCACCTACGGCAGCGTCAATTTCAGTTTCTTCCGTAACCCCGAGGAGCAGGCTTAGTCCGCGCTCCCTTTTCCCTACCTTTTTATCTTCCGCACCATGGGATTTTTCTCCAAAATTTTCGGTTCGGACAAGCCTTCCGAACAAAGCCAGTTTGATATTCTCCAGACCGACGGACTCCGCGCCATGCAGATAGGCGAAATGCCCTATGCCGAGAAGTGCTTCACGGCCGCGCTGGAGTTGCAGCACGACCTGAAGACCGTGGGCTTCCTCGCCGAAGTCTACATCCGCACGCAGCAGCACGACAAGGCGCTGCCCCTCCTCGAGGAACTCTGCCGCGCAGAGAACCATCCGTCGTTCGAGGTGCGCTTCCTCCTCGCCATCACGCAGGGCGAACTCCGCCTCTTTGCCGACGAACGCAACACCTGCAAAGCCCTCCTCGAGGAATTTCCGCAAGACGTGCGCGTGCTCCAGTGCGCAGCCGAGGCCGACTACGGGCTCGATGCTCCCTTCGAAGCCATCGCCCACCTCACGCAGGCACTCGCCCTGGAGGAAAACCACGCGGGCTCGCTCCGCCTCCGCGCCCAAATCCTTGCCGACATGCAGCAGTGGAACGAAGCGCTCGCCGATACGGACACTTTGGTGAAAGCCTACCCGAACAGTCCCTCCGACCTCCGCCTCCACGCCCGCTGCCTCGCCGCCCTCGGCCGCTTCGACGAGGCCATCTCCGACCTCGAACAGGTGCTGACCATCAACCCCTTCGACCGCGAGGCCGTGCTCGCCCTCGGCGCGCTCTATGCCGAAACCACACGCTGGGACAAAGCTCTCGCACTCTACGACGAGGCCATCGAACTCCAGCCCGATTTTGCCGGGGCCTACAAGGCACGCGGGGCTGTGAAGCACCACCTGAAGGACGAACTCGGTGCGGCCGACGACCTGAAGCGCACGCTCGAACTGGCCCCCGAAACAGTCGAAGAATTGAACGGCAAATACGTGAATGTGGAAAACGAAATGAATGCCAAATACCGCAGCATGAACCCGTACGGGTTTTGACGCGCAAAGCGCGTAGCTTATAAGTTAAAAGGTTATGAGGTTATAAAGTTACTCTAAGGCAAATGTCTTTAGCAAGTAACTTTATAACCTCATAACCTTTTAACCTAATAACCGGGGGGCAGCGCTATAACCCCAAGAATGCCGCTACTGCAGTTGCAGCGTGAAGAGGAACTCCAGGCCCCCCTCGCGGCGGTTGCGCACGGAGATTTCGCCGCCGTGGAAGCGCACGGCGTTGCGGACGATGGAGAGGCCGAGGCCCGTGCCGCCACAGTCGCGGGTGCGGCCTTCCGACACGCGGTAGAAGCGGTCGAAGAGGCGCGGCAGGTGCGCTTCGGGCACACCCTGGCCCGTGTCGTAGACCGAGAGGTTCGCCACGCGCTCCGAACGGTTGTAGCAGACCACGTGCAGTTCCGCCCCCTGGCCCGCATAGCGCGCACTGTTCTCCATCAGGTTGCGGAAGATGGCGTAGAGCAGGCTATAGTTGCCCCGCATCCGGAGCGAGGCGGGGAGTTCCGTCTTCAGCGCCATATCCGCCTTCGCCAGCGCCTCGCCCAAGTCCTCCGCCACGTCGGCCACCACCTGCACGAGGTCCAGTTCTTCGCGGGGAATGAGGTCCGGCGCCTCCTCCGTCTTCGTGATGAGCGCCACGTCGCGGATGAGGTCCGTGAGGCGTACCGTCTGTGCGTGCGCCTTTTCGATAAAGGAACGTTTGCGCTCCTCGGGGAGTTGCGG
>CALZMA010000156.1 GCA_945788445.1 uncultured Bacteroidales bacterium
TGGAGCGCCAATCCCAGGGAGCAAATTTTTGTTCCCAGGGAGCAAAATTTTGCTCACAGGGACTGAAAGACCTGAAACTGAGGAAAAACAGAGAGGGAGAGACCTTGGCGGGCCTCTCCCTCTTCTTGTAGTACAAATATAAGGCTTTCTGCGGAAAAATCCAAATCGCGGTTTTCGATTTTAACATTTCGGGCGGCGCGGGAAGGGGGCCGGCCGGGGCGAAGCAAGGGACGGCCGGCCGGGAAGCGGAAGCCGCCGGAGAGGACCGCCGCACCGCCGCACCGCTCCTATTATATATACGCCCGCGCGCGAATGCCCCTCGCGCGCCCCTGCCCCGCCCCGCCCTGCCGCTGTCGCAGGTAGACCAAAACGGGGGCAGAAATGATAAAATTCTGTAACCCGAAATGCACAGTCTGCGCACTTTCGCACAAAATCAAGCCCCGCGTGCAGAATTTTTAAGGGATTTTTTAGTATGTCTGTTGAAATATTTATCTTTGCGCTCTCTATCAGACGAAGAACCCGTGCAGCCGACTGCACATGGCTCTCTTTTACAACCAGAAAAGTAATGGGAATTTTACAAGAAAGATTAGCTAAATACACCCTGCCGCAGGAATACCAGGCCAAAGGTGTATATCCCTACTTCCGTGCCATCGAAGGCAAACAAGGAACTGAAGTTGAAATGGGCGGACACCACGTGCTGATGTTCGGCTCCAACGCTTACACCGGACTCACCGGCGACGAACGCATCATTCAGGCCGGCATCGAAGCCATGCAGAAGTATGGCTCGGGCTGCGCAGGTTCGCGTTTCCTGAACGGCACGCTCGACCTCCATATCCAACTGGAAAAAGAACTGGCCCAGTTTATCGGCAAAGAAGACGCGCTTTGCTACTCCACGGGCTTCACGGTGAACTCCGGAGTCATCTCCTGCCTCACGGGACGCGAGGACTACATCATCTGCGACGACCGCGACCACGCCTCCATCGTGGACGGACGCCGCCTCTCCTTCTCCACCTGCCTCAAATACAAGCACAACGACATGGCCGACCTCGAGCGCCAGCTCCAGAAGTGCGCCCCCGAGGCCGTGAAGCTGATTGTCGTGGACGGCGTGTTCTCCATGGAAGGCGACCTCGCCAACCTGCCCGAAATCGTGAAGCTGAAGCACAAGTACAACGCGACCATCATGGTCGACGAGGCCCACGGCGTGGGCGTGTTCGGCCGCCAGGGCCGCGGCGTGTGCGACTACTTCGGACTGACCGACGAGGTGGACCTCATCATGGGCACGTTCAGCAAGTCGCTCGCCTCCATCGGCGGCTTCATCGCTGCCGACGAGAGCATCATCAACTGGCTCCGCCACAACTCGCGCACCTACATCTTCTCCGCCTCCAACACCCCGGCCGCCACGGCCTGCGCCATGAAGGCTCTCCACATCATCCAGGAAGAGCCGGAGCGCATAGAGGCCCTCTGGGAGGTGACGCGCTACGCGCTGAAGCGCTTCCGCGAGGCCGGCTTCGAAATCGGCGATACGGAGTCGCCCATCATCCCGCTCTACGTACGCGACACGGAGAAGACTTTCGTGGCCACGGCCCGCGCCTTCGACGAGGGTGTCTTCATCAACCCCGTCATCCCGCCCGCCTGCGCTCCCCACGACACGCTCGTGCGCGTGGCACTCATGGCCACCCACACGAAGGAACAGGTGGACACCGCCGTCGAACGGCTGAGCAAGGTGTTCCGCGAACTGGAAATCATTAAGTAACAATCAGATAACCCTTTTTCATTTTATCAGCCTTATGGAAAAAAGCGCATTGCAGATTGCACGTGCTGCCTATCAGCCCAAACTGCCCGCAGGCCTCCGCGGCAATGTGAGCATCAAAGAAGGTAACGCCACCCAAAGCGTGGGCGACCAAGAAGACATCCAGAAGCTCTTCCCCAACACCTACGGCATGCCCCTCGTGGAGTTCGTGCCCTCTGAAGAGGAGAAGACTTACGCTCCGATGAACATCGGTATCATCCTCTCGGGCGGCCAGGCTCCCGGCGGACACAACGTGATCTGCGGCCTCTACGACGAACTCAAGAAGCAGAACAAGGAGAACAAGCTCTACGGCTTCCTCATGGGCCCCGGCGGTCTCGTGGACCACAAGTATATCGAACTGACCGACGAACTCATCGACGAGTACCGCAACACGGGCGGCTTCGACCTCATCGGCTCGGGACGCACGAAGCTCGAGGAGGAAAGCCAGTTTGAAAGCGGCCTCGAAATCATCCGCGAACTCGGCATCAAGGCCGTTGTCATCATCGGCGGCGACGACTCGAACACCAACGCTTGCGTGCTCGCCGAATACTACGCCGCACACAACTATGGCGTGCAGGTTATCGGCTGCCCGAAGACCATCGACGGCGACCTGAAGAACGAACAGATCGAAACGTCCTTCGGCTTCGACACGGCTTGCAAGACTTACGCCGAAGTGATCGGCAACATCCAGCGCGACGCCAACTCGGCCCGCAAGTACTGGCACTTCATCAAGCTCATGGGCCGCTCGGCCAGCCACATCGCCCTCGAATGTGCCCTCCAGTGCCAGCCGAACATCTGCATCATCAGCGAAGAAGTGGAAGAGAAGAACCAGACGCTCGACGACATCGTTACGTACATCGCCGACGTGGTTGCCCGCCGCGCCGCCAACGGCAACAACTTCGGTACGGTGCTCATCCCCGAAGGCCTCATCGAGTTCATCCCGGCCATGAAGAAGCTCATCGCCGAACTCAACGACCTCCTCGCTACCCCCGAAGCCCAGGAAGTGGCTGCCGCCGAACAGCGCGCATGGATTCTCTCCAAGCTCTCTGCCGACAACGCTGCCATCTACGAAAGCCTGCCCGAAGGCGTGGCCAAGCAGCTCACCATGGAACGCGACCCGCACGGCAACGTACAGGTTTCGCTCATCGAAACGGAAAAGCTCCTCTCCGAAATGGTGGCTACGAAGCTCGCCGCCTGGAAGGAAGAAGGCAAGTTCGTGGGCAAGTTCGCCGCTCAGCACCACTTCTTCGGCTACGAAGGACGCTGCGCAGCTCCCTCCAACTACGATGCCGACTACTGCTACGCGCTCGGCACCAGCGCTGCACAGCTCGTGGCCAACGGCAAGACCGGCTACATGGCTATCGTGAAGAACACGACGGCTCCCGCCGAAGAGTGGGTTGCAGGTGGTGTGCCCATCACGATGATGATGAACATGGAACGCCGCCACGGCAAGATGAAGCCCGTGATCCGCAAGGCGCTCGTTCGCCTCGACGGTGCTCCCTTCAAGGCCTTCGCCGCTCAGCGCGAAGACTGGGCGCTCAACACGCGCTTCGTTTACCCCGGCCCCATCCAGTACTTTGGCCCGACGGAAGTTTGCGACCAGTGTACGATGACGCTGAAGCTCGAACAGGGCAAGGCATAAACCGCCGCCCGCCGCTGCTCCCCCTACCCCTACAAGCAGCGACCGCATAACCGAAACAGCCCGCCGCGCGGATTTTTCCTCCGCACGGCGGGCTGATTGTATTTCTTTTCCCGACAATCCATACCCCCCAATCCACCTGTCGGACACCAACAAGTTGACAAGCGTTCGACGCGCGCCCCGAAGGGGCAATGGGCTTCCAGCCCGGGACAAGCGAGCGTAGCGACCGGCACCCTGGGTTACCCGGAAACACAAACAAGTCGCCCCGAAGGGGCAAAAGCAGCGACAGAAACCTTTCTGCCATTGCTTTTGCCCC
>CALZMA010000157.1 GCA_945788445.1 uncultured Bacteroidales bacterium
CTGGCCCTGCTGCCGGGCTCGCGCCGCGCCGAAATCTCCGACAACCTCAGCCGGATGCTCCAGGCGGCAGCCCCGCTCTGCACCGCGCCCGGCGCTCCCTGGGAGGCCTGCATCGCCGTAGCGCCCTCCATGCCGAAGGATTTCTACCTCGACATCCTGCGCCGCTCGGGCTTCCCCGCCGAACGGGCCCGCCTCGTGGAGAACGACACCTTCAGTCTGCTCTCCCGCGCCACGGCCGCCCTCGTCACGAGCGGCACGGCCACCCTCGAAACGGCGCTCTTCGGCGTGCCGCAGGTGGTCTGCTACTACATGCGCTGCGGCTGGATTGTGGCGCGCCTGCGCCCGCTGCTGCTGAAGGTGCCTTTCATCTCCCTGGTCAATCTCATCGCCGGACGCGAGGTGGTGAAGGAACTGGTCGCCGCCGAAATGTGCCCCCGCCGCGTGCGCGAGGAACTCCTCCGCCTTCTCCCCGGCGGACAGGGCCGCGAGGCGATGCTCCGGGGCTATGCCGAAATGAGGGAACGCCTGGGCGAACCCGGCGCCCCGCAGCGTGCGGCCGGCGAAATGGTGGCATGGCTGAAGGGAAAATCCATTACCAATCCTTAATATCTACATTTCAATGAAAGAATTCATACAGTCCGAGGCCCGCACCGAGACCGCCGTGCTCGTGGGCCTCATCACCAAGAACCAGACGGAACGCCAGACGCAGGAATACCTCGACGAACTGGCTTTCCTCGCCGAAACGGCGGGCGCAGTGGCCGTGAAGCGGTTCACGCAGCGCCTCGACGGCCCTTCCTCGGTGACGTACGTCGGGAAGGGCAAGCTGGAGGAAATCCGTGCCTACATCGTGGCGGAGGAAGACGCCGAACGCGAGGTGGGCATGGTGATTTTCGACGACGAACTCTCCGCCAAGCAGCTCCGCAACATCGAGAAGGAACTGAAGGTGAAGATTCTGGACCGCACCAGCCTCATCCTCGACATCTTCGCCATGCGTGCGCAAACGGCGAACGCGAAGACGCAGGTGGAACTGGCGCAATACCGCTACATGCTCCCGCGCCTGCAGCGACTCTGGACGCACCTCGAGCGCCAGGGCGGCGGTTCGGGCTCGGGTGGCGGCAAGGGCTCGGTGGGCCTGCGCGGTCCGGGCGAAACGCAGCTCGAAATGGACCGCCGCATCATCCTCGGCCGCATGGCGCTCCTCAAACAGCGCCTCGCGGACATCGACCGGCAGAAGACAACGCAGCGGAAAAACCGCGGACGCCTTATCCGCGTGGCACTCGTGGGTTACACGAATGTCGGGAAGTCCACGCTCATCAACCTCCTCGCCAAGACGGAGGTCTTTGCCGAGAACAAGCTCTTCGCCACGCTGGACACCACCGTGCGCAAGGTGATCATCGACAACCTCCCCTTCCTCCTGGCCGACACGGTCGGCTTCATCCGCAAGCTCCCCACGGACCTGGTGGACTCGTTCAAGAGCACGCTCGACGAGGTGCGCGAGGCGGACCTCCTGGTCCACGTGGTCGACGTGTCCCACCCGGAATTTGCCGAGCAGATTGAGGTGGTGAACGCCACGCTCCACGACCTCGGCTGCTCCGAGAAGCCCCAGCTCCTCGTGTTCAACAAGATGGACGCGTACAGCTGGACCGAAAAGGACGCCGACGACCTCACGCCGGCCACGAAGGAGAACCTCTCGTTCGACGAGCTGAAGAACACCTGGATGGCCCGCCTCGGCGACGACTGCATCTTCATCTCGGCCCGCGAACGCCAGAACATCGATGCGCTGAAGGAGCTCCTCTACACCCGCGTGAAGCAGCTCCACGTCCAGAAGTACCCCTACAACGACTTCCTCTTCGACCACTACGAGGAGTAGCCGCCCCGCCCGCCGCACACCCCGGCGCCCGTTTTCCCGAGGGACAGCCGGAGGCGGCAAGGGCCGGACTTCCGCAGAGCCCGCCCGGACGCGTCAGGCCAGGGGCAGGCCCGCGCCGCCCTGTTCACGCATCCTTTCGAGCACGCGGTCGAGTTGCCCCACGTAGTAGAAGGGCAGGTTGATGAGCCGGAAGGGGTTGCGGTCGGGTGCCGGGGTTTCCACCTCCTGCACGCCGAAAGGCCCGCTCCACACCCTCACTGCCACCGCGCAACCGCCGCAGTTCACGAACGAATGCAACGAACGCAGGTGGGCATTCGTGCCGGCCTTCACTTCAATCGGTACGATGGACGGACCGTCCTGCCACACAAAATCCACTTCTGCCGAAGCTCCTTTCTTGTCCCGCACCCAGAAACAGAGCTGTTCGCGATAGTGCCTGTCCAGAACCACGCGCAACTCTTGCGCCACGATATGTTCAGCTGCCCGACCCCGCCAGGTGTCGAGCAGCTCTTTGTTTTGCAGATACTCCAGCTGGATGCCGGCCATGAAGTTGGTCAGCCCCGTGTCCACCATCATCAGTTTGGGCGCGCGGCGCGCAGACGGAAGGGCCGGAGCCGCCGTGGAGGTGATGGGATAGTCGAGCGAGAGGAGATAAGCCCGCTCGAGCAAATCCATTCCGTGGTGTATCTGGGCCGAAGTGTAGCTGCTGTTCGCAAATCCCGCAAACGTGATGGTCTCTGCGGCCGAAAGCCAGGCTGAACGCAGTATGTGGCGCAAGATTTTCACCTGTTCGGCATTTTGGGCAAACTTCTCGGCATCCTCGTTGTAGCCTTTAATCAGCGAATTGAATATCGGCGACAGCCGCTCCACGTCCTGCCTGTCGAGGTACTCGCTCACCGCCTCGGGCATCCCGCCGACGAGGGTATAGGTGTTGAAGGCGGCAATCATCTCTTCGTGCATGAACGCCGGGACGCTCTGGTTGAGGAGCATATCGGCCCATACATCCCCCTCCTTGGCCCGCAGGTACTCCACAAAGGAGCAGGGGCGCAACGTCAGGTAGTCCACGCGCCCCACGGGAAAGGAGACGCGCTGCTTCATGAGGCTTTGCAATCGACTGCCCGCGGCTATCACATAGACCCACGGCAGGTCTTCATAGAAATAGCGCAACATCCCCACGGCCTTCGGCTCTTCCTGTATTTCATCGATAAACAGCAATATCTTCCGGCTCTTGTCCTGCACGATATGGTGCTTCAGGCAGAGGTACTGCCACACCTCGTTCACGTCGTTGAAGCGGCGGAACACCTCAGCGTCGTCTTTTTCCAAATTCAGCGCAATCAGCGCGTCGAATTCCTTCCCGAATTCTTTGACCAGCGTGGTCTTGCCCACCTGTCTCGCGCCTCGGAGCACGAGGGGCTTGCGGCGTGAGCTGTCGCGCCACGCTCTCAACTGTTGCAACAAATCCCGTTCTATCATAACTGTCTGTTTCTACGCTGCGAATATACGTCCATTTTCTAAAGCATAGGCAACTTTCGCCCAAATTCTTTCTAAAACATAGGCAAGTTTGGGCCGGTTTCTTTCTAAAGTATAGGCAAGTTTCGGTCCCGGGCTTTCTAAAGCATAGGCATGGGGCGGCAAAGGGGAGGGTTCGGGGCGCGGGATTTACGAGGCAAACGGAGGGGAGCGCGGCGGGTGTGCGGGGAGCGGGGCCGCCTCTGCCCGCTACAAATCCAGGCCTTGGCTTTTCAGTCGGCGGCTTTGGAATTTCAGTCGGCGGCTTTGGAATTTCAGTCGGCGGCTTTGGAAAATCAAATCGCCGAGTTG
>CALZMA010000158.1 GCA_945788445.1 uncultured Bacteroidales bacterium
GTGCAGCAGGCGAGCGATGACACGTTCCGCGTGTACGACTACGACCGCACCGACGGCCAGGGCAACAAGCGCCCGCTCCACCTCGACATGGCGCAGCATGCCCTCCGCTACGAACCCTTCCCCCAAGCCGTCACCCACCCCACCCCGCTCCGAGAACCGGCCGGCCAGGTGGTCCGCAACGAATGGTTCACCACCGTCGTGCATCACCTTTCCGCTCCGCAGCACATCGATTGTGCCCACACAGACTTCTTCCGCATATTCGTAGCCTTCCAGGGCAGCGCGCAGTTCCGCTACGACGAGGGAGAATGCTCCCTCCGCGCCGGCCAGACGCTCCTCTTCCCCGCCTCGACGCAGCACATCGAAATCTGCCCCGAAGCCGAAGGTTTCCGCGCGCTGGAAATCTACATCGAAGCCTGACGCCCGCCGCCCCACACCCCGCACAGCCATTTTTCTGTCGTTTTTCTTGGTTCTCTTCTTCCTTTCTGCTACTTTTGCCTGCGTGAAGACAAAGGGGTGTCGCCCTGTGCGGCTGAGATTATACCCTCACGACCTGATGCAGTTCATACTGCCGTAGGCATTGTTTCTCTCTCCCAACTGCTTTTCTACCCTTCCGGCGCTTAGCAGTGCGCAAGAGCAGCCCCTCACCGCTTCGCAGAATCATCACTTTCTCCAACCGCATTTTTCCCATCATTCTGCCATGCAAGTATTTCTGAACAACGAGGCGCTGCAAACCGAAGCCGCCACCGTTTCCGAACTTTCCGAGCAACTCTCCCTTCCGGCGATGGGAGTGGCACTGGCTGTCGACGGCAAACTCGTGCCGAAGGCTTCCTGGGCCGACACGCCGCTCCACGAGGGGGCGCGCCTCACCGTAATCAAAGCCGTCTGCGGCGGATAGCAGCCCCGCGGCTTTTTCCATTCTACTGAACAAAAAAAATCTTTCATCCCATGCAAAATCTCATCATAGCGGGCCGCGAGTTCAGCTCGCGCCTCTTCCTCGGAACGGGCAAGTTCCGCAGCAACCAGGAAATGCAGCAGGCCATCGAGGCCTCGGGCACGGAAATGGTCACGCTGGCCATGAAACGTGTGGAAATGGGCGACGCCAACGACGACATGCTGGCCCACATCCCCCACCAGTCGCTCCAGCTCCTGCCCAACACTTCGGGCGTGCGCGATGCCGAAGAGGCCGTCTTTGCCGCACAGCTCGCCCGCGAGGCCTTCGGCACCAACTGGCTGAAGCTCGAAATCCATCCCGACCCGCGCTACCTGCTCCCCGACAGCGTCGAAACGCTCAAGGCCACGGAGGCTTTGGCGAAAATGGGGTTCGTTGTGCTGCCCTACTGCCAGGCCGACCCCACGCTCTGCAAGCGACTCGAAGAAGCGGGCGCGGCGGCCGTGATGCCGCTCGGCGCACCCATCGGCACCAACCGCGGACTCCGCACGCGCGACTTCCTCTCCATCATCATTGAGCAGGCCACGGTGCCCGTAGTCGTGGACGCCGGCATCGGTGCCCCGAGCCACGCCGCCGAAGCCATGGAGATGGGCGCATCGGCCTGCCTGGTCAATACGGCCATTGCCGTTGCGGGCCAGCCGGCCGCCATGGCCGCTGCCTTCAAGAAGGCTGTGGAGGCGGGCCGCGAGGCTTACGAGGCCGGACTCCCCGCACAGATCCATTCGCTCGAGGCACAGGCCAGTTCGCCGCTCACGTCGTTCCTCAACGACTAAGCCCGGCGCATCGCTCCGCCCGCCCCCGTTGCGGCGGAGCGGGTATTTTCTATCGGTTTTTTACTTTTGAAAAATGTTTTCCGACGAACTACTGAACTATAACTGGGACGAGACCACCGAGGCCATCGCCGCCAAGACCGCCGCCGACGTGGAGCGGGCCTTGGCCAAGACGCGCCTCGACGTGGACGACTTCATGGCGCTCATCTCGCCCGCCGCCGCGCCCTATCTCGAACAGATGGCGGCCCGTTCGAGGCGCTTCACGCAGGAACGCTTCGGCCGCACGGTCTCGCTCTTCATCCCGCTCTATCTCACCAACTCCTGCACCAACTCCTGCGTCTACTGCGGTTTCCACGTGGCCAACAAGATGGCGCGTACCATCCTCACGCCCGAGGAAATGGTGCGCGAATACGAGGCCATCAAGGCCCTCGGCCCCTTCGAGAACCTGCTGCTCGTCACGGGCGAGAACCCCGCCAAGGCGGGCGTGCCCTACCTCTCGCGGGCGCTCGATTTGGCCAAGCCGTACTTCTCCAACTTGAAAATAGAGGTGATGCCGCTCGAAACGGAGGACTACCGCGAACTGACGCGCCACGGCATGAACGGCGTCATCTGTTTCCAGGAAACCTACCACCGCGAGAACTACCGCCTCTACCACCCGCGGGGCATGAAGTCGAACTTCGAGTGGCGCGTGAACGGCTTCGACCGCATGGGGCAGGCGGGTGTCCACTCCATCGGCATGGGCGTGCTCATCGGACTGGAGAAGGAATGGCGCACGGACCTCACCATGATGGCGCGCCACCTGCGCTACCTCCAGAAGCACTACTGGCGCACGAAATACAGCGTGAACTTCCCCCGAATGTGCCCGGCCGAGAACGGCGGCTTCCAGCCCAACTGCATCATGTCCGACCGCGAGCTCGCACAGCTCACCTTTGCCATGCGCCTCTTCGACCACGACGTGGACATCTCCTACAGCACCCGCGAACGGGCCGGCTTCCGCGACCACATGGCGACTCTCGGCGTGACAACGATGTCGGCCGCGAGCCGCACGGAACCCGGCGGCTACGCCACCCACCCGCAGGCGCTCGAACAGTTCGAGGTGAGCGACCCGCGCTCGGCCGAGGAGGTGGCCCAGGCCCTGCGCCGCATGGGCGTGGAACCCGTGTGGAAGGACTGGGACGCGGGCTTCGACGCCATTCACCGCGCCGCGCACTGACGCAAACGCCTTTTTCCAACACAAAACGCTATATTCTATGGAAGAATCCCGCTATCACCGCCAGCTTCTCCTGCCCGAAATCGGTGAGGAGGGCCAACGGCTTCTCCGCTCGGCGAGGGTGCTCCTCGTGGGCGTAGGCGGTTTGGGCAGCCCCATAGCGCTCTACCTCACGGGCCTCGGCATCGGCAAGCTGGGCCTGGTCGACGACGACGTGGTCAGCATCACCAACCTCCACCGCCAGGTGCTCTACGGCACGGCCGAGGTGGGGTTGCCGAAGGCGCAGCAGGCCGTGGAGCGACTCCGCGACCTCAACCCCGAAGTGGAACTTGTGGGCCACGCCGAGCGTTTTACCGCCGAAAACGCCCGCGAACTGGTGTTGCAATACGACATGGTGGTGGACGGCTGCGACAATTTCGCCACGCGCTACCTCATCGACGACACCTGCCGCGCCCTGGGCAAGCCCTACGTCTACGGTGCCGTGCGCGGCTTTGAGGGGCAGGCCAGCGTGTTCCACGCCGGTGCCTCGCCACGCAGCTACCGCGACCTTTTCCCCGACGAGGCGGGCATGCTCGCCATGCCCCACCCCGGACGGGCCATTGTGGGAATGACGCCGGCCGTCGTGGGCAGCGTCATGGCGCAGCAGGTGGCGGAACTCGTCTGCCACTTCGGCCATCCGCTCACGGGACGGCTCTGGACCATCGACCTGCGGACGCTCGAAAGCCACCTCTTCGATTTCTGA
>CALZMA010000159.1 GCA_945788445.1 uncultured Bacteroidales bacterium
GGCGAGGAGGTAGCCGCGGGTGCGCCGCCCGTAGCCGCGCGAGAGCATGGCCACGCGGTAGCCCTCGCGGTGGAGGAGGCGGAGGAGGTATTCGACGTGGGGTGTCTTCCCCGTGCCGCCCACCGCGAGGTTGCCCACGCAGATGACGGGCAGGGGGAAGGCGCGGGAGGGGAGCACACCCCAGTCGAACAACTTGCCGCGGACCTCAGCCACGAGCCCCCAAAGGAGGGAGAAGGGGGAGAGGAGGAAGCGGAAGGACATTTACTTGAAGTTGGGGACAAAGAAGATGCGGGCCTGCAGGGGCGACTGCGAGGCGGACGTGGCCACGAAGCGGAGGGGCGAATAGTATGCGCCGAGGGCGAGGCGGAGGTTCTCCTCGAGGTAGTCGCTGCCGTCGAGGTCGCTCATGAGGTTGTCCATCCACGAGGGCTTGGCGGGACAGGGCTCCACGGCATATTCCTTGACCTTGGCGAGGCGGGCGGCTTCGGCCACGGCATCGTCGAGCGTGCCGAGGCGGTCGACGAGCTTGAGGCCCTTGGCCTGGTTGCCCGTCCAGACGCGGCCCTGGGCTATCTTGTCCACTTCTTCCACCTTCATGTGGCGGCCTTCGGCCACGCGGCTGAGGAAGAGGCGGTAGCCGCGGTCCACGAAGCCCTGCATGGCGGCTGCCTCGGCGGGATTGAAGGGACGGGCGAGGGTTCCGAAGTCGGACGAGGCGTTGGTCTTGACCATGTCGAAGTGGAGGCCGAGCTTCTCGGTGAGGAGACCGCTCGCGTCGGGCACCATGCCGAAGATGCCGATGCTGCCCGTGAGTGTGGCGGGCTCGGCCACGATGAGGTTGGCTCCGCAGGCGAGGTAGTAGCCGCCCGAGGCTGCCATGCCGCTCATGCTGACGACTACGGGCTTCTTCTTCTTCAAGAGCTGCACGGCATGCCACATCTGTTCGGAGGCATAGGCGCTGCCGCCGCCGGAATTGATGCGGAGCACAACGGCCTTGACGTCGTCGTCGTTGGCGAGCTCGTCGAGGTCCTCGACTACCTTGGAGCCGACAATCTGGGGCTCGTCGGAGGCGTTGAAGCCCGAGGCGGCTTCGTCCACGATGTCGCCCTGGGCGTAGTAGACGGCGATTTTGGCATCGTGTTTCTTTTCCTTATAGAGCTTGGCGAGCTCCGCGGCTTCGACAAACTTCACCTTGTCCTTGCCGCTGAGGGCGCGGAGCTTGTCGCGCACGCCGTCGATGTAGGTGAGGGAGTCGGCGAGCTGCATCCTGAGGTAGTCCTGGGCGGGGGCGAAGACGGCATAGCGGTCGGCGTAGGCGTTGAGCGAGTCGGCCTTGAGGCGGCGCGAGGCGGCCACGTCCTTGACCATCTCTCCCCACATGTCGCCCACGAAGGCGGTGACCTGCTCGCGGTTGGCGTCGCTCATCTGCGTGAGGATGAAGGGTTCGACGGCGCTCTTGTAGGTGCCTACCTTGAAGACCTGCATTTTCACGCCGACCTTCGCCATGAGGTCGGTGAAGAAGATGGGCTGCATGGCGAGGCCGTGCCAGTTGATCATGCCCGAGGGGTTGAGGTAGACCTTGTCGGCGACGGAGGCGAGGTAGTAGGAGGACTGCTCGTACTGGTCGCCGTAGGCTATGATGAACTTCTTGGACTGCTTGAAGTCGAGCAGGGCCTTGCGGAGCTCCTGGAGGGAGGCTACGTCGGACGCGAGGATGCCGGACTCGAGATAGATGCCCTTGACCTTCTCGTTGTCCTTGGCGACCTTCACGGCGTGGATGAGGTCGTCGAGGCCCTGGGTGGTGAGCTCGTCCTTGCCGAGGATGGAGGCGAAGGGGTTGTCGGTGGCCCGCTCCTGGAGCGTGCCCTTGAGCTTGATGCGCAGAACGGTGCCCTCCTCTACCTGAGGCTCGGCCTCGGACGAGGCGACTGCAATGCCAAGCATGACGAAGGCCATCATGCTCCAAAGCACACCGATGCAGAGGATGCCCACAACGGTGGCGAGCACGTACTTGAAAAACTGTTTCATGGTTGGGAATTTTTGAGCTTATATAATAATAGGAGTAAAACTGCTTTTGCGGGAAGACGCGCGCGGCCGCGGCTTTGCTACGCTTCGGGGGCAGTTTTTTGGGAGAAATCTATTTCGACGGACACGGGGCAATGGTCGGAGCCGAAGACGTCGCCGTGGATGGCGGCGTCGGTGAGGGCGGGCCGGAGACGGTCGGAGACGAGGAAATAGTCGATGCGCCAGCCTGCATTCTTCTCGCGGGCCTTGAAGCGGTAGGACCACCAGGAGTAGGCGCCCTCGAGATTGGGATAGAAGAAGCGGAAACTGTCGGTGAAGCCCGCGCGGAGGAGCCGGCCGAAGCTCTCGCGCTCCTCATCGGTGAAGCCGGCATTGCGCCGGTTCGACTTGGGGTTCTTCAGGTCGATTTCCCGGTGCGCCACGTTGAGGTCGCCGCAGACCACGACGGGCTTGGCGGCATCGAGGCGGGCGAGGTAGTCGCGGAAGGCGGCGTCCCACTCCATGCGGTAGTCGAGGCGGCGCAGGCCGTCCTGGGAATTGGGCGTGTAGACGGTGACGAGGTAGAAGGCGGGCATTTCGAGGGTGATGACGCGGCCTTCGTGGTCGTGCTCCTCGAGGCCGAGGCCGTAGCGCACGCTGAGGGGCCGGTGGCGGGTGAAGACGGCGGTGCCGGAGTAGCCTTTCTTTTCGGCGGAGCACCAGTAGCTTTCGTAGCCCTCGAAGGAGAGGTCGAGCTGGCCGGGCTGCATTTTCGTTTCTTGGAGACAGAAGAAGTCGGCATCGAGCCGGCGGAAGGTATCTTCGAAACCTTTGGTCACACAGGCACGGAGGCCGTTGACGTTCCAGGATACAAATTTCATAACGTTTGACGGGTTTGGATTATTGGGAAATTGGGGGCAGACCGGAAGGAGTTTGTAAAGGAATGCTGCGCGCAAAGTTATAACAAAGCCCAAGGCGAACAAAAGTTTGCGCAAGGTTTTGGCATAGCACACACGGAAATAACCACGCCGGAGGGGCCGGAAAGGCGGTTGATGGGGGAAAACGGGCCCGCGGGACGTTAAATTTAAAAATTGTTTGGTCCACTTTTCATTTGTAAGAAAAAAGCATTACTTTTGCCTCACCTTTTCTAATCTTTCTAACAATCTTTTTTATGAAACTATCCAAGTTATTTGCTGTTGCATGCGCCGCTATGCTTTCTTTGAGCGTGCATGTAGCCCAAGCCCAATCCCTCTCTCCCAACCTGAAGTGGCACTGGAACAAGGGTACGATTGTAACTGAAGTTCCCGCCCGCCCCGCCGGACAGCAGGACGTGCTGAACCTCACCGCTCCGAAAATCCAGACCGTTCGCGTGGCCTTCGTGGGCCTCGGCATGCGCGGTCCCGGTGCCGTGAACCGCTTCTGCCACATCCCCGGCGTGCAGATTGTGGCTCTCTGCGACTACGAAGCTGCCCGCGCTGAAGCCTGCCAGGGCTACCTGAAGAAGGCCGGCATGCTCCCCGCTGACATCTACTCCGGCGAAAAGGGCTATGAAGAGGTGTGCAAGCGCCCCGACGTGGACCTCGTGTACGTGGCTACCGACTGGGACCACCACTTCCCCGTAGCTAAGTGCGCCCTCGAAAACGGCAAGCACACGGC
>CALZMA010000160.1 GCA_945788445.1 uncultured Bacteroidales bacterium
ACCTTTCGGACGGATAGAGGACTTGGGATACAAGGGACTGCATGGGGCGGTGGAATAGGTGGTGGCCGGGGGGGATGTATAGCCGAACGCGCCCTGTCGGAGGGCGGCGCAACTCGGGGCGAATGCCCGGCGCGGCGCTGGCTCTGACAGGGCGCGTGGGAAGAGGAGGATAGTCTTATTTTACTTCACCAGGACTTTCTGGCCGTTGATGATGTAGAGGCCGGCCTGGGGCACGCGCTGGAGGCGGCGGCCGGTGAGGTCGTAAATGGCGCGGCGGGAAGCGTCGGTAGTGGCCTGGCCGATGCCTACGGGCACGTTGCCGTAGGTGACTTCGATGGTGAGGTGGCTGTCAACCACGCCCTGGAAGTTCTCGTTGCCCTTGACTTCCCAGAGGTACTTGCCCTCGATTTCGGGAATGACGAGGCTGTAGGAGCTGCCGGCCTTGAGGAGTTCGGAAGTCTCGGAGAGGACGTTGCCGTCGTTGTCCTTACAGAGGACGCGCACGCCGAAGTAGGGCTGCACGTAGTAGCGGTAGACGAGGATGGGGTGGCCCGTGCCGCCGTCCCAGCCTACGAGGGCGCCGGCTTCGTTGCCGTCCCAGTACTGTCCGTTGCTGCCCTTCACGTTCCAGCTCTCGCCGTCGGGGTTGAGGGTGAAGGCGAAGACGCCGCCGGCCTTGGAGGCCACGGCTGCGCCGGAGCGCTGGAGTTCAGGCACGTAGAGGCCCATGTATTCGTTCTTCACCTTGAACTTGCCGTCGCTGGCCACGAGGGTCCAGGTGGCGTTGGGGAGGAGGTCGGTGTCGGTGGTGGAGCGGTTGATATTCTTGGTATCGGGCACGATGAGGCGGTAGCCCTTGCGCGCTCCGGCGTTGGCATCGCTGTTGTCGTAGAGGAGGTAGCTCTGGCCGGCCTGGAGGTCGGCGGTGACAAGTTCGGCCTTGCCCTTGACACCGGCGTAGGCATCAGTGGTGTAGACGGCCTCGAGCTGCATGTCGGCCTCGGGGGTGAGGACGGTGGCGTCGGCCACGCTGCTGCTGCTGAAGGTGTAGTAGGGCACTTCGGGGATTTCTACCTTATAGGTTTCGCCCACGGGCACGGTGCGCACGTCGTCGCTGATGATGGCGCCGCGCTGGTCGACGAGGCGGAGGGTGACGGCGAAGGCCGTGCGACGGTAGGTGACGGTGTAGACACCTTCTTCGGCGGGTGCGATGGACTCGATGGCGTGGTTCGCGATGGCGGGACAGTAGTCGGCGGTGGGCTCGGCGAGGTCGAAGGGCACGCTGCGCTGGCAGGTGGCGAGGTCGTTGCCGGCTTCATCGACGCAGTGAAGGGTGAGGACCTTGACGCGCTGCACTTGCCACATGGCACCCTGGAGGCGGGGTGCGTCGTAGGTGGCATCCTTGATGGTGGTGCCGGCGTGGACATTGCCCGAGGGCATGGGGAAGAGGCTCTTGCCGCCGATGCGGAGGCGGTAGTCGTGAGTGAGGGGCTCGTAGCTGAGCTGGAGGTCTGCAGCGGCCGTGCCTACCGTTACGGGGCAACCTTCGCGGTCGATGAAGGCGGTGCTGCCGCTGACGGTGCGGCCCGTGGCAACGTTCTGGAGCTGGAGGGTCTGCACACCCGTGGCCTCATCGAAGCTGGAGGCGGCAACGCGCCAGGCGTTGGCGGCGAAGGGGTCGGTGGTGTGGGTCAGCCTGTCGCCCTTGTTGTTGTCGGCGAGGGCGGTCTGGTCGAAGCCTTCCACACTGTTGGTGAAGGTGTAGGTGGCATCGAGGACGAGGGGCTCGAGGGTGACGGGATCGGTGGTGCTGCCGCCGCTGTAGTCCTCGGCGGGCACAAATTCCCAGCGGCCGCTGTTGCCGTCGTTGGGGTTGCCGTAGACGTTGACGGACATGCCCTGGCCGCCGAGGGAGGCGTTGAGGTACTTGCCGCTGAGCTGGTCGGAGGCGATGGAGTAGAAATAGTTGTCGCCCTTGGTGCCGTAGGCGGCGGTGCCGAGCTCGAAGTTGTAGTGCTTGGCGGCAGGGTCGTAGTCCCAGCGTCCGGCGTTGCTTTCAGCCGTGGGGTTGGGCTTGACGGAGCCTTCGGGCTGTGCCTTGCAGACGAGGGCGTACTTGCCGGGGCTGGCGGGGTCTTCCTCGAGGCTCCACCACTGGCTGTCGTAGTTGGCGGCATCGGCAGCGGCGAGGGTGTTGGTCCAGAGGCGGCCTACGGCAATGTTGTTGCTGGCGTAGGTGTTGAGGAGCTCGGAACCTTCGGCGACGAGTTCGATGCAGCGGTCCTTGCGGGCATCGGTGGCGCCGGTGACGAGGCGGTAGTAGTACTTCTTTTCAGCTGTGTTCACCTTGGGCATGACCATGCCGGGCTCTTCGGTGTCGACGAGCATGTGGTACTTGCAGTACTTGTAGTTGCCGTAGTTGAGGAGGACGGTGTCGGCGGTCATGCGCTGCTGGAAGTCGGTGAAGCTGCGCTGGGCCTGGGGAGTCCAGCCGGCTTCGGCGATGGCGATGAGACGGGGCAGGGCGAGCCACTCCATGTAGTCGCGGTCGCTGACGTGCTCGGTCCAGAAGGTGCCCTGCACACCGTAGTCGGTTTCGCTGGGAATGGCCTGGTTGTAGGTGGCGCGCACGTCGTCGGTGCCGTAGCCTGCACCGGGAGGATCCTGGGGCGAGTTGCCCTGCTTGCGGTTGATGTAGTAGGGTCCCCAGGGGGTGTAGATGTTTTTCAGTCCGAGTTCGGCGGCCTTCTTGGCGGCTGCTTCGGGGCCGGTCCAGCAATAGACGAGGGCACCGGTGCTCTTGACGGTTTCGGTGTCGGCATTGCCTGCGGTGATGGCTTCGTTCCAGACGGCGAGCTTGCGGCCCTTGGACTGGACGAAGTCGGCCATTTCCTTGATGAAGTGGCTCTGGAGCTGGCGGTAGTTGGTGAGTCCGAGCTCTTCGTAGCGTGCCTGGCACTGGGCGTTGTTTTCCCATGCGGTGGTGGGGCACTCGTCGCCGCCGATGTGGATGGTCTCGTAGGGGAAGATGTCCATGAGCTCCTCAAGGATGTCCTTGGCAAACTGCACGGCTTCGGGGTTGGCTACGTTGAGGATGTCGCTGGAGATGCCGCCCGTGGACCAGATGGTGTGGTTGCCGTTGGGGTAGCAGCTGTATTCGGGATAGGAGGCCATGGCGGCTACGAAGTGGCCGGGCATGTCGATTTCGGGCACGATTTCGATGTGGCGCTCACGGGCGTAGGCCACGACGTCGCGGAGCTCGTCCTGGGTGTAGAAGTAGGGGCCGTAGGGCTTGTTGATCCAGTACTGAGTGCAGGAGTACATGTCGGTGAACATGCAGTTGGGGGCAATGCTGCCGACGGTGGTGAGCTTGGGGTACTTCTTGATTTCCACGCGCCAGCCCTGGTCGTCGCTGAGGTGCCAGTGGAAGCGGTTCATCTTGTAGTAGGCCATGAGGTCAATCATGCGCTTGACGTCTTCGACGGTGAAGAAGTGGCGCGAAACGTCGAGCATGAAGCCGCGGTACTCGAAGCGGGGCTCGTCGTTGATGGAGACGAGAGGTAGCTCGTAGGCCTTGACGGCGGGGTCGAACACGCCGGCCATGACGTTGGCGGGAAGCATCTTCTTCACCGTCTGGAAGGCGTAGAA
>CALZMA010000161.1 GCA_945788445.1 uncultured Bacteroidales bacterium
TGAACGTATCTTGTTTTTTGACTTTAAAACGTCCCATGTCTTAAATACCTTGTTTTATGCTATTAGTGAGTTGCAGAGAATGTTTCTACGATGGTGAAACCTACTTCGTCGAGAGAGAAGGTGAGACGGTCGATCTTGTTGGTGTAGTAGTTGTAAGCAATAACGGCGAGAGCACCCGTGGCGATACCGGAAGCCGTGTTTACAAGTGCCTCAGAGATACCCGTGGAGAGGGCTGCAGAGTCTGCACCACCGTCACCGCTGGCCATAGCCGAGAACGACTTGATCATACCCAACACCGTACCGAACAGACCGGTCAGCGTACCGAGGGTTACGATAGAACCGATGATGGGAAGGTTTTCCTGCATCATAGGCATTTCGAGGGCAGTAGCTTCTTCGAGTTCCTTCTGGATGGAGAGAATCTTCTGTTCCTTCGTGAGGATGGTGTTCTCTTCCATTTCCTTGTACTTCTTGAGCGTAGCACCTACCACGTTGGCTACAGAGCCGCGCTGCTTGTCGCAAATCTGCTGGGCCTTGGCCATGTCGTTCTGCTTGAGGGCTACCTTGATGTCAGCCACGAACTTCGTGAGGCTGGTGCGGCCGTAAGCGTTGCGGATGGCGAAGAAGCGCTCGATGGCGAGAGCAACAACGGTGATGAGGAGGGTCCAGATGATAGGCACAACGAAACCGCCTTTGTAAACCGTACCCATCAGGTTGGCGGGCTCAAGGGAGATGTCGTCGGGGGTCAGGAACGAGAATGCGTAGCCTGTTTCAGGACCACCCTTGAAGTTGGAGATGCTACCGAAACCGAAGAGGTAGATAGCCACTGCAATCAAAGCGCAGACAATGATTACAGAAAGACCCGACTTGATGCCGGTGAAACCTTTGGATTGTTTCTTGGGCGCACCTTTGGGTGCATTAGCATTTGTAGTTGCCATTGTTGTAAAGATTAAGTTTGAAGAAAATGAAATAGTTATTGGTTTTCAGTAATTTGCCAAACTGGCATTGCATTCGGCTTCTTTACGACGTGGCAAAGATATATAATATAAAGGAATAAGAGCAATGCCTACCGAAAAATTTTTTAAGAAGTATGGAATGCAATGAAAAAGGGCTTTAAGAGAAAGCGGGGTGCGCGCCCCTCTTTCTGCTTAAAGACCTTTTGGAAATAAGTTCCGCTGTGTTACTTCTCCATGCGCACGGAGCTGGATCCTATCATCTGGCCGTCGGCGAAGATGTAGGCGGAGTAGTTGCCGGCGCTGAGGAACTCAGAAACGGGTACGTAGAGCGTCACGTGCTGCTCCTGGCCGGTGTACTCGATGGTCTTGGCTGCGGAGTAGCCGATGCTGCGGTTTTCGTAGTTGAACGAGCCCGACTGGCCCACCACCTGCTGGTTGGGCTTCAGCAGGCGCACGTAGACGGTGCGGTTGCCGGCCTTGGCGGTGACGTTGCGGGTGATGGTGAACGAAACGCTGAAGCGGGCAATGTCCTTGCTCTTCTTGGCGGCCTTGCCGTTTTTCTTGAGCGGGCTGATGCTGATGCCCGTGGCGTCGAGCTGGGCGGCGATGGCCACTTGCTCGTTCAGTGCCGAGTTGCGGGCCTGGATGTCGGAGTTCTCGGCACGGGTGCGCTCGGCATCGGCACGGGCCTGGTCGCGTTCGCCGATGAGGGCCGTGTTGAGCTGCTGGAGCGAGTCAACTTGGCGGATGTAGTCGCGCAGTACGGCGCGCACCGTGGCCAGTTCGCGCTTCAGGCGCAGGATTTCGGCCGAACTGTTGGCCTTCGTCTGCTTCAGCTCCTTCAGGAGCGACTCGGCGCGGGCCTGTTCGGCGTTGAGGCGGGCGATGAGCGAGTCGTCGCGCACGCTTTTCTTCAATTCGCCGTACTGGCTGGCAAACTCAGCATACTGGTTCTCCATCTCGCGCTTGTCGAGTTCGGCCAGTTGTCGGAGTTCTTCCAGTTCTTTCTCCTTGTCGGCCAACTTCTTGGCGTCGTCGTTGCAGGCGGGCAGGAGGGCCACCAAGCCCGTAAGCAGCAGGAGGCTTCCGAGCAGATGAAAAAGGGACTTCATGCGGGAAGGGGTTTGTTGGGGGTTATTCAATCACCGTCACCCAGCCGTGCTTGTCGGGTTCGATGCCGTACTGGATGTTGCGGAGCAGGGTGTAGAGCTTTTCGGAAACGGGGCCGGGCTTGCCGTCCTTCGAGATGACGTAGCTCTTCTTGTTTTCGAGGTCGTCAATCTTGCGGATGGGGCTGATTACGGCTGCCGTGCCGCAGGCGCCGGCCTCTTCGAAGGTTTCGAGTTCCTCCTCGGGGATGGGGCGCACTTCCACTTCGAGGCCCAGGTCGAGGGCCAGCTGCTGGAGGCTGCGGTTGGTGATGGAGGGAAGGATGGAGGTGGACTTCGGCGTGATGTACTTGCCTTCCTTGATGCCGAAGAAGTTGGCAGCGCCGCATTCGTCGATGTACTTCTTTTCGCGGGCATCGAGGTAGAACTCCGAGGCGTAGCCGGCTTCGTGGGCCTTGAGGTTGGCGCGGAGGCTGGCGGCGTAGTTGCCGCCCACCTTGTAGCAGCCCGTGCCGAGCGGCGCGGCGCGGTCGTACTCGCGGATGATGACGTAGTCGTTCGTCGCAAAGCCGCCGCGGAAGTAGGGGCCTACGGGCGATACGAAAATCATGAAGAGATACTCGTCGGCGGGGTGAACGCCTACCTGGGCTCCGGTACCGATGAGCAGCGGTCGGATGTAGAGCGAGGCACCGCTTTCGTAAGGAGGAATGAATTTCTCGTTGAGTTTCACAACCTTCTGCACCATCTCCTCGAAGCGTTCCGTCGGGAATTCGGGCATCAGTATGCCCCGGCAGGTAGACTGCAGGCGTTCGGCGTTGTCCTTCACGCGGAAAGCGCGGATTTTGCCGTCGGGGCAGCGGAAGGCTTTCAGGCCCTCGAAGGCTTCCTGGCCATAGTGGAGGGCGGTGGCTGCCATGTGGATATTGATGGTTTCGGAGGAGGATACTTCAATTTCTCCCCATTTGCCGTCACGGTAGTAGCAACGTACGTTGTAGTCAGTCTTGATGTAGCCAAACTTCAGGTTGGCCCAGTCGATATTCTGCATAATGCCGATAGTTTGTGAGAGTTTGTCGGTTAGAATGGGGCAAAAGTAAGCAATAAATTGAAAGCGTGCCCTTGCCCGCCTCTTTTTTTAGTCTTTTTAGGAGGTCGGTGTGTTGGCGCGGTGCGGGGAAGGGGCTTTGGCGATGTGGTTATAGTGTTATGAGGTTACTCAATTAAAGGTACGCGGCCTTGGCGTTTAAGGCAAAACCCCGAGGGGATTGCAAGTTCCCAGCACGGAGTTGGGAGCTTGCGACCCCCTCGGGGTGCTCGTGGAACGCTTGGGGTTGGCCGAAAGGAGCTTGCGCCTAATAAACCTCCACGTACGAGGCCAGTCGCTTTGCCTTGTCGCGTACGGCATCGAGGTCGCCGTCGAGCGGCCCGCTGCACACCACCACGCCCATGCGGCGGTTCACCCGGGTGGTGGGCTTGCCGAAGATGCGCAGGTCGGCGTCTTCCTCGCAGGTGCGTTCCAGGCCGCGGTACTGCGGCTGCTCCTCGCTCGCGATGGGGGAGAGAATCACGGCACTCGCACCG